>JAGBDG010000221.1 GCA_017937625.1 Muribaculaceae bacterium
AGCTGCGCGACATCGACAAGCAGAAAGCCGTACAGCGCAAGAACCGCGGAAAGCTCACCCGCGTGGCTCTCGTGGGCTACACCAACGTCGGCAAGTCCACGCTCATGAACCTCCTGAGCAAGAGCGACGTCTTCGCCGAGAACAAGCTTTTCGCAACCCTCGACACCACCGTCCGCAAGGTCGTCATCGACAATCTGCCCTTCCTCCTCACCGACACCGTCGGCTTCATCCGCAAGCTCCCCACGCACCTTGTCGACTCCTTCAAGTCGACCCTCGACGAGGTGCGCGAGGCTGACATCCTCGTCCATGTCGTCGACATATCGCACCCCAACTTCGAGGAGCAGATAGAGGTGGTCGACAAGACCCTCCGCGAGGTATGCGGAGGCAGCGGCAAGCCCATGCTGCTCGTGTTCAACAAAATCGACGCATTCACATGCAAGCCCAAGGACGAGGACGACCTCACGCCACGCGAGCGCTGCAACGCCACCCTCGACGAGCTCAAGGCTTCGTGGATGGCGAAGATGAACGACAACTGCGTGTTCATCAGCGCCAGGAAAGGCATCAACATCGACGAGCTCAAGCAGCGCCTCTATACCATGGCGCGCGAGATACACCTCTCACGCTTCCCCTACAACGACCTCCTCTACCAGAACTACGAGACACAGGAATAAACGGCGCGGTCAATGAATCGCCGTCAACCATAGATGCGGACAGAAAAGACATAAGAGCCTTTTCTGTCCGCATCTTTATATATCGCGGCGACGCTTCAGAAATTGAACTGGAGCACAGTGTTGATGCGGTTGTCGTGGCGCGAATCTCCGTCCATGTCCACGCGGCGTCCGTAGAGATACTCTACGCCGCATTGCAGTCCGGGCAGTATTGTATAGAAAATGTTGGCAGCCACGTACTGGGCGTACTTGTATTGCTCGTTCCATGGGGTGCTGCCGCCTTTATAAGCCTCGGGATATGCCCTTGCCTGGCTGTAGGTGGCGGAAGCGAATACCTTGTCGGAGAACGTGTACTGCAGTCCTGCGTAGACGCCCCATGCCTTTACTGAATCGAGATGCCCGGGGTTGCTGTCGTCAGGCGACATGACGAGTCCGAGCCCTCCGAGGTCCTGGATATAGCCGCCGATGCCGCGGCCGTAGGCTGCCTGATAGTAGACCTGCAGCGGGGTGTTGCCGACGGGCGTGCTTCCGCTTAGCTTTGCGCCCCAGCACACCTTGTTGCTGTTCTTGTCGGCGACAAGGTCGCGGTACTGTATGTTGCGCAGCAGACCCGAGAAGCGGAGCCATCCGTTGCCGTCGCTCCAGCTGTACTGGACGTATGCAGGTATGTCGGGGATTCTCTGGCTCACCTCGCCGGTCGTGGCGGAGGTGGTTATGCTCTGCGACGAGATTTCGAGACCTACGCCTACCTTGAAGCGCTTGCCGAACGAATGGGTGTAGTCAATCAGGTTGTTGTTGGTGCCCACCAGTCCGCACGGACCCTCGTCGTCGATAGTCGGAGGAGCTGCCGCTCCGTCCTCAAAGAGCGAAGCTGTGTGGCCGATGGTGAATCCGCGGTAGGTGACATAGGCGTGCGCGAGCTTGAACGCATTGCCCGGTCCGGTGAAGTGACCGCTGATGTAGGCGCCCACCTTGTTCTCGTTTCCCGGCATGGCGATGAAGCTGATGAAGATTTTGCTCTGCCCCAGACTTCCCTGAAGCTTGCCTCCGCTCCCGCGCGGAGTGTCAAACGGGATGTCGGCGGTCGTGAAATCGTTGGGGTCGTCAATAGGATTGCCGAAGTCGAAAACGCCCACACCCTTTATGAATCCTCCGATTCCGAGGTAGAACAGGTTTTCTTTTCCCATGATCGCAAAACGCGGGGCAGCAGGTTCGTTGAATCTTTTGGGCGCGTTTTCGATAAATGCGTTGTAGACTTCCTCATCGGGCTGACCGGCATTGAATATGACTTTCACCTCGCCGGTGTCGGGGATAGTCGGGTGGTTCTGAGCCTGTACTGCCAGCGGTGCCACAGCAGCCGCAAGCATTAATGGAACTAAATTTTTCATAGAATCTAAATATATTCGTTACTTATGCGGAAAGTGAATGTCTTGCATCGGACTACCACTGCTACCGCGAATAGTACGGTTAGAATACTGTTGAGAATAAATGGAAAATGGTTGCTCGCAGTCCCGAAAATATCGCGGAACAGATCGACGATGAACGGTGTCGCCGCTACCGCGACATAATTGACCGAAAGGACTATCGCCAGTGCGAGGGTCGACTTGCGCCCGTCGGTCACAGTATAGGTCGCCTTGTCGTAGATTATGGGCTGGAACACTCCGTAGCCGAATCCCATGAGCAGAGCGGCGACGTAGAGCAGGTAATGCTCGCGCGCCATAGCCATCAGCAGCAGACCGGCGGCAATGGACACCGTCGCAAGCAGCGATGTGCGCTGTCCCAGCAGTCTGATTACATAGGGGAGAACAAAGCCCGGCAGAAACACCGCGAGATAGAACAGTGCGGTGACGGTCCCCGTGACATCGCTGCTCATCTGGTCTTCCTGGATCAGGAACGGCAGATAGTAGGATATCACCGACACGGAATAGGTGATGAAGGCATACAGCACCACCAGTCCGACGATGCGTCCCACAATGAATCCCGAACGGATCTTCTCTCCCTTGACCGGCACTCCGATTCCCGTAGCCGCCTCCGCCTGCTCCGAGCCCGCTCCCGGAGGAGCGCTGTTCATCTTGACCGAGGCTGTCGGATTGACATTGCGCACAAACAGCATCAGTGCCAGCGGTATGGCAGGAATCAGATAGACCAGGAAAGGCGTATGCCAGTTGCCGTGATTGAGCCATCCGACCACAAATGTGGCGGCGACAAGCGCCATGTTCGAGATACCGCTCTTGATGCCGAGCTGCTGCATGCGGTACTTGCCAGAGAAAATGTCGGCGATGAGACCCGCTGCCAGCGGAATGACCAGACCGCAGCCGCATCCCAGAAGGCAACTCACGGCAATAAGCATCGGCATAGTGTCGGCGAAGAAATAGAGAATGCCTGCCAAAAGGTATATGGCAAGTCCGACAACCACTATCCTGACCTTGTCCTTCGACTCGGACAGCTTGCCGGAGAAGAGCACGAACGGTATAATCAGCAAGTTGGGCAATACGGTGAGCAACTGTATCTCAAGATCGCCTACGTGAGGAAAAATCTTGTCGAGATTGCCGAGCATAGGGCTGACGGCCAGCCCCGGAAGGTTGACCACCAGCGAAATCGACCATATTGCCAGCAGTGCCGGCAATGTGATCGTTCCTTTTCCGGTGGGAATTCGCATCATGGCGGAAGTCTTTTATTCGTTACTTTGCCTGATTCTCACGCTCGACGGCTGCTTTCACTTCCTCATCGGTAGGCTGATAGCCTGCAGGCCACTTCGATACCTCGCCTGGCTTTCGTCCCTCTATCTGCCAGTCAAACGGATAGAAGTCCGTGCCGGCGTCGCGCCAGGATTTCTTACGCTTGGCATAGACGATAAGAGGAAGGATGATGAATACGGCGACACCCAGGGCAAGAATACCGACATAGACCACAGGGCTGCCGGTTTTGATCTGCGTGGGAGGTACGAAGCTGAGGACACCGGCTACAACGGCACCGAGAATGCCGACGCCCGATACTATCCACATGCCCAGACGACCGCCGGGCACGCGGAATCCGCGGTGCTTGTTAGGAGCGGTGTGGCGCAGACGTATGAATGCCACGTAGATTATCACTACCATGATCAGGTAGATGATTGTCGTCATCTGGCTCAGTATCTGGTATGCCGACTCAACGGAGGGCAAGAGCACCAGCACAAGCGACAGTATTGTTACGATAGCCGCCTGAATATACAGGATGGTTGTCTGCACGCCGTTTTTGTTGGTGTGCTGCAGCGACTTGGGCAGATATCCCGCCTTGCCTACCGCGAGCAGACCGGTCGACGGACCGGCGATGACGGCGCTGACCTGACCGAGGACACCGAACGTAATAAGGACTGCCATGACATTTCCGAGCCACGGCGCGCCTATCGCCGCCCACAGGTTATTGTAAGCCACGAGAAGGCTCTGGAGCAGATTGATCTTGCTTTCGGGGATTACCATTCCGATGACCAGCGTACCGGCGACAAAGATGGCGAGGATTATAAGCACAGCCACGAGCACCGACTTCGGGAAATCACGCGAGGGATTCTTCATGCCCGGCACATGGACTGCCTGAATCTCCATGCCCGCATAGAACAGGAATATGCTTGCGGCGAGTACTATCGTGCCGAAGTGTTCGAAATCGGGCCAGAAGGGCTTGTCGAGAGGAAGGTAAACGGTTTTGCCCATAATCAGATACACCACGCCCATGGCGATGAGCACTGCCGCAGGGATAATCGTACCGCAGAGACCGCCCAGGGTGCTGAGCTTGTTGGCGTATTTCATGCCACGGAACGTATTGAATGTACATATCCAGTAGACACCAAGCACTATCAGAAGGGTATATATGCGGTTGCCGGCAAGTTTCGCATCAAAAGCTTCAGGCCAGAAGACGTAGGCAAGCGACACGGCTCCGAACATCAGCACTGCCGGGAACCAGATCACCACCATCTGCCAGTCGAGATACATGCTCAGCCAGCCCGTGCGAGTGCCGAATGCCTCGGAAACCCAGCGGAACACGCCGCCCGAACGGGTATATGTCGAAGCCAGCTCCGCGCACACCAGCGCATAAGGCACAAGAAAGACGATTGCGGCAAATACATAATAGAATATGGACGTCAGACCGAATTCAGCCTGAGATGCGAGACCACGCATACTCACGATGGTGGTCACAATCATGATTGCCATCGCCATCATTGTAAGCTGCTTGCCGCCGACCGGATGAGTCTGAGGTGTAGACTCTTTTATACTATTATCAGCCATAAGGATAAATCTTTTGTAGATGAAATATAAGAAGCCGGTGCCGGACATATCCGGCACCGGCTCCGGTATCAGTATGTTATATCACGTCACAGACTGACGTCTTTGTTGACTCTTATCTTGCCGGATATATGGTAGGATAGGCATCACCGATCTTCGTGCCGACCTTGTAGTGGACGCCGGGACGTGCCGTGAAGTCCACGTTGCAGGCTGCCTCGAATACCATGACGATGTCCGAACCGCCGAACTGGAAGTAGCTGATCTCGTCGCCCTTGCGCAGGACTTTGCCAACCTCGGCTGTCATGATGACCGACGAAACCTGACCCATGCCCATAGGCAGGACGGCTACAAGACCGATAGGACTGTCGAGGACAACAAGACCGCGGTTCTGCATGAACTCGTAGCCGGGATTGTCGGGAGCGTCGAAAGTATTGACTCTCTTGGCTTCAAGACGGTTACGGCCGGTCGAGGCATCGGGCACGGCGGTTACTTCAAGATATACGTCGCCCATGATGTCGCGCGACTCGAGAACTCGTCCGCCTACAGGGGCATGCTGACGGTGATAGTCGGCCGGGCCCAGGAACGAGTGCATCCATTTGCCACCGGCGAAACGGTCCTTGTAGGGGCTGCCTTCAAGAAGTTCGGAAATCTTCCAGTGGATACCCTTGATCTCGATGGTGTCGTCGCCGCGTACTTCCCATGACCCGTCGAATGTGGCGTCCGCAGGAGAGGTGATGATACGGCTGTCCTCGATGTCGGCGATAGGACGGCAGCCCGGTTTGGTGTGGCGGGCGAAGAACTGGTTGTAGGTCTTCCAGCTTCCGTGAGGCTCAAGGTACTCCGCCATGTTGAACTCGGGAGAGTCGTAGAACGACTTGATTGTCTCGGGATTGATGGACTCCGGACTGTCAAGGAACTTGCCGAGCTCTTTCACGTAAGCTTTCATCCATGCCGACAGAGGCGTGAGGGCAGGTGCCTCGTCGCGGGGTGCGACGGCGTTCTGAAGCTCTTTGACCGGAGACTGGTCCAGGATGAAGTAGAACTTGCAGATATGGTTGAACATTGCGCGGCCGAATTGATTCTCAAGAGGAATCCAGGTCAGGTTAGCGTCGAGCCATGCATAGTAGTCTTCGAGTGAGTTGATGTCATCCATTTCTTTGACATCGCAAGCTTTGGCGCTCTCATAGGCTTTCTGGAATTTGTCCTGCCAGCCATTTTTTTCGATCATGTCGAGAAGTTCCTGCACGATCGGTTGATGTTTGGTGTTAGCCATGATTTTTATTTTTTTATTGGGGGTTTTGTTATTCTCATTTTTAGACGTCTGTATATACAACATAATTGCTTTATTTAAGTTCAAGGATTTGTAAGAGAGCGCGTCATAACGATAGTTAATTAGATATAACCATATTCAACAGCATAGCACCTCCCGCGCTGCCGTGCCGCCTCCGGTTGATGAAGACGAGTGAATTTGCAGAATACCGTTATTTGCCATAACTTTGCATACACAGCCAAAATACATGTCATGCCTTCAAAAATCAGCATTCTCATATTTCTCGCCCTGCTTTGCTACGCGCTTGTTTCATGCGACCGCACCGACAGCCGTCTGCGCGACATCGACAGCATCATGGAGTCAGACCCCGAAACCGCCCTCGAACAGCTCCAGCAGATACAGCCCACCGCGCTCTCCGAAGACGATTACGCCTATTATGCCCTTCTGTACACCCAGGCGCAGGACAAATGCGACGTCATAAACACATCCGATTCGCTGATAAAAGTCGCCTATGAGAAATACAACGCCGGCGGCAACGGCAATCTAAAAATGCGCACCAATTTCTACAAGGCGGTTGTCGACTTCTACCGCAAAGACTACCGCGCCGCCATGAAATCCGCCATAGCCGCCTACGACGTCGCTCACGATATAAAAGACCCGTACTGGATAGCCAAGACCGCCGAAATGCTCGCTGACATATTCTATAATGTCTATAACTACTCTCAGGCAGAGCATTATACTCAAGAAGCGATTGAGCAGTATCTCCTTGCCGGTCGCATCGACAACCACCGCTACGCGCTATGCGACCTTGCGACTGTATATCTAAGAGAAGACAGACTTGACGATGCGAAAACACTAACCGACAGTCTTTATGAGGTTGTGTCACGTGAAAATCCCGTAGATTCCGCGCTATTGGATTATATGTCCATGCCGATGTCCTCCGTTCTTCTCAGATCTTCAGATTTAGAGGAGCTTGATTCATTACTGTATGCAACTTCAGATCTGAATTTTGGCATAGATGATAATGTCAACGTTTCTGTAATGAAAAGTATTATTTCATTCAATAACGGCGACACAGAAGAAGCGTCTACAATATTGACAGACGCATACAATATGTCCGACGATGAACGTATACGTGTTCAGGCGAAATATGAAATGTACCGGCAACATATCAAGGCTGGGAGTTACGAGCAAGCCGCGTTTCTGGCAGATTCTCTTATCCGTATTCAGAGCCGTATTGCCGAAGAAGTTCTTGGCGAGTCCGTCACAGGCGAGCAAAGCGACTTTTATTCAAAGAA
>JAGBDG010000222.1 GCA_017937625.1 Muribaculaceae bacterium
ATTGATGGCGATAATTGTTATATTGGTATTTTGAACTGTAATCTTTGCCATTGTCTCAGATACGACGTTTATGCCATACGCAAAGTTATATATTTTCGCTGACAAACAGCGTATTTAGTTGAAATATTGAATCTCTTTGCTCTTTTCGGTTATCCTATATTAAATACAATCCTTTCGTTGTTCTCAACATTTGTTGAGAGTAAAACGAAAATCATTCATTAGCTTTGCCGAAAAATTGAAGTTAAGATGAAAACTATTAGAATTATGCTGCTGGCAGTTTCTTTCGCTCTGGCGCTGCCGATTTTTGCACAAAGTCCGTCCTGTTTCAGGGCAGACTCGTTGCTGTCGGAATACAAATATGCCCAAGCTCTCGACGAATATCTTGCAGCGCACGGCAATTCCATCGACATGATGAAATCGGGCGCCGCAATGGATGCCGCCGTTGCTGCGGCTCAATGCGACAAAGACTCTCTCGCCGTCGAGCTTGTCGCGCAGGCTCTCGATGCCGACCCGGCGTTCTTCGACGAGCGCATTTCTGTTACGGAACTTTTGCAGGACTGCCGGTTGCTGCCGCAATGGGACGCGTTCCAAAATGAAAATGAGCGGCGTCTTGCCAATGCGATGACTGATTATGACATTCCGTTGAGAAACATCCTGCTGGACATATATCATACCGACCAGAATCCTCGCGGCTACTTGATTACGATATCAAAAACAGACCCTCAGAACAGCGAGGCTCTGAGCCGACATTGGAATGAAATGCAACATAACGACAGCATCAACATGCGCAGGACCGTTGAACTGCTTGACAAATACGGATGGATACGGAAATCGAAAGTCGGTACAGCGAATCAGGCTTTGTTCTTTGTCATTCAACATGCTTCGCCCGACATTATCGACAAATTCATTCCTTTGTTCGAGGCTGCCGCGAAAGAGAATGAAATCCCCAAAGACCTTTTTGCGAAGATGTACGACAGACAGCTGCTATACTCGGGTAAACCGCAAAAATACGGCACGCAGAAAGTCAGAAAAGACCCTTCAACAAAAGAAATGGTTCTGTGGAAAATTGAAGATCCCGACAATGTAAACACCCTCCGGAAAGAAATGGGCTTGCCTCCCCTCGAAGGTTTCCCGCAATAATTGCAATCTTTAATCCCATAGCTCGCAAATCAGCAAGCTATGGGATTTTTATGAAATTATTTATTGTGTTTTGCCGAATATCTATAACTTTGCGGTATGAAGTGCATAATTCATATTCTTATAGTGTTAGCCATCATTGCTGTCGGTTCGTGCATTAGACAGAAGGCGGATTCTAATGTAGATAAGGAAGTAAGTAAAAGCGATTGCCCGTTCGATCTTTCCTTATTCTACCTGCCTGATTCTGCCCTGTTTGAAGAAGAGGAAGAAGTATATGTCTATAAGGCGCATCGAAAAGTGCCATTGGGTGGATATGTGACAATAGAAGACCTGGATAGCCTTTTTGGTGAACCTTTCATGTGCAACCTGACAAAACAGACAATGAAAGACTGGGCGCTGTATGAGCAGGAGAGTACGGTTGTAGATTATTTGCCTGAAACTCCAGAAGATACGTTATTGATGATGCGAAGAGTATATGGGAAGCAAAGAGACTGGATGGTGTGGATAAATCTGGAAGTTCTCGATTCTGACTCATTGCGTGTCTTGAATTTTATTGCTTATAATAACGATTTCGTGGATTTTTGAATGCTTTTGACTAAACGTTTATCTGAGTCTTTATTATATAATGAACATTGAGAATATTCTTAATATCACGGTCAACGATTTTCAGCTGTGCGACATCATACATGGTCGCAGACAAGCGTTCCTTGTGAAACTCAGTTCTCATAACGCCCCGCAGCTTGTTTCATGTGACGTGAATGGGCAGCCGGTGATAGATAACGGTAAGGTTTTGCCGGTCATATATAACAAAATACGGTTTGAAAGTTCACATATAACCTTGAAAGGCGATTATTGTACTGTCAAAATTTCTTCGATAAAACCGCTGTACCACGTTGAAAATGGTGTAACAACGGATAATCCGTTGTATGGTCATATAGTTTGCTATTATCTCGGTGAATTGATAGAAGCTTCAACGAATATAGATTACGAAATGAAGTAAAACTCTGTTCTTGTGAGTCAGCGGAATCTTTCGTTGCTCTCAACATTTGTTGAGAGCAAATTGCAAATCATCCATTATCTTTGCCGAAAAGTCACCTTCCAAATGAATAATTCTTGCAAAATGATTACTTTTGCAAGTGAACAAATTCTATTGTTATGCGTAAACTCTTATCAACCGTTATATTCGCTTTATTTGCGGCTGTTTGTTCCGCTCAATCGGCAGACGAGCGGATTGCAGGTGCCATGAACGCGAGCGACTGGTTCGCTTTGGACTCAATCTATAATGCGACTCCCAAGGACTCAATCAATCCTTTTCTTGAAGTCTTTGCGCGCGGACTTATCGGCAATCGTCTCAACCGCCCGGATGTGTCGATTCCCGCTTTTGAAGAACTGCTCAATTCCTATTCCGCCGCTCTCGACCTGAGCAATCTGCTCAACTCTGCCGTCATGCTTTCTATGGATTACAACAAGACGGGCGAGAACGCTAAGGCTGCGTCTGTGCTTGCCTCCGTACTCGGCGCTACGCGTGAGCACCTCGATTCGGCGGCTGTCGACGGTGTGCAGCAGTATATCGACCGTTATTCCGCGCTTTCGGCATATCGACCATACAGTGTTTCTATAGACGGCACTCAAGGAGCAGTACCTTTCCATATTGCCCCTGTGGGAAATCCAGAGAAAAAATCGGTGCTTATGAAACTTGACAGCAGCTCTGTCAACGGCTTCGACGCGGACATTACTTTCGATACGGGCGCGGGTGTCAATATCATCACGGATTCTTTAGCGCGTAAGTACGGTCTTGAACCTCTTGAAGCTTATATTAATGTAAAAGGTATTGATTCGCAGAAGACACGGTTTGTCATTGCGAGAGAGATAAAACTCGGAAACATCACCGTCAGGGACGTCCCGTTTGTCATTGTCGATTTAAAGGTGGATAACGAAGAGGCTGACAGGCACATGGATTGTCTCGGCGCTGTTGTCGGCAGCGAACTCATGATGCAGCTCCGTGACCTCACGCTCGATTTTGTCAAATGCGAGATTACAGTACCTGCGGAAGCACCTGCAAGAAGCGATACAGCGCCTAACATGTGCTTCTCGCCGCAAATGAACCTCATAACCAAAGGAACTGTCCTCGATAACCCGATGTGGATTTGCATCGACACGGGTGACGCCTCCTTCGGTACTCTTGACGGAAACTTTTTCGAAAGGAATAAAGAATATGTCCTGACGCATTCGCGTACCGATACTCTTCGTGTTGCAGGAATCGGCGGAGTGCATATATCTGGATGCTATGTCCTTTCCGATGTAGTTGTTACGATGGCAGGCGTTTCGACAGCAGTACCGGAAATGTCGGTCACGCTTGGGGCAAATCCGCTTGGTACCGGCAATGAATGTAATCTTGGCTTAAAGTCACTCATGCGCTTCGGCAAAATCCGTTTCAATATGACTGACCTCGTCCTTACCGCCGGCACCTCAAAGTAAGACAAAGCCCATCGCTCGCGGGTCAGCAAGCAATGGGCTTTATAGTTGAATTGTTCTTTAAAAGCGTGATTTTTCGGAGTTTCCGGCGCCGGTGCCACGGTAGCGGTCACGGGTGGTGTTGAATCGGTACTGGAGAGTAAGCATTACGGATCGTCCGGGCGAGAAGTTTTTCTGGACAAGCTTCACGGCATCGTTGTACATCAGCGCATCATTCTGAAAAGCGTCGAACAGGTCTTTTGCCTCAAGGGTGACGCTGAGGGCGTTGTTGAAGAAACCCTTGTAAATCTTGGCATTGACATACCAGGGCGTGTTCGTCACTTTCATGTTGTTTTCCCTCATGTGAGTCATCAGTTGAGCGTCGACATTGAGCCAGATGTCGAGGGGGAGGTGAATGGCGTTCTGCCACTGGAACAGGAAGCCCGGAGTATTCATCTTCATCTGTTTGCCGTCGACCGGCAGGGTGAGCCATTGCTTCATCATGCCGACGTTCACGCGAGGCTGCCATACTCCGACTTTGAACTGACCGCCTGCAAATGCCTGAAGATAATGGCGGTGATCAAGATTTGCCGTGCGGATGATGGTTGCCTCTCCGTCCGCTCCGTAAGGCTCTGTTATGAAGTAAACACCGTCTTTGGAATAGGTATAAGACACCTGAGCAAAGAACTGACGCCACTGCGCCATATATTCCACGGTCTGCATCTTTGTTGGTTTCAGATACGGGTTGCCGGTCTCGTAGGTGAGGCGGTTGATATAGCTGACTGCTCCGTCGAGCTGCCCGTAACCGGGTCGGATGGTTTTGCCTGAGTAGTTCAGTCCCATACGGACATTACCTATCTGAGTGGATACATTCAGCGAGGGGAACAGATTGTTGTATGTCTTGCTCTGCCCGTCGCGATGCTGCCCCATCTCATAGTAATCGAACTTCACATGCTCATAGCGGAGTCCGACACCGACATTGAAGCGACCGAACTGCCGCCCGAACTCCAAAAATGCGGCGATATTGCTTTCATCCACACGGTTGTCGGCATCCGGGACTTCGGGGATGTTCGCTGTAAAAAGATTCGTAGTGCGTGTATTTGTGTACTCCTCGCCAAATTGAATCACCCCTTGCCAAAGGGGATGACTGACAACTAATTTCTCGGCGAACATGCGGTTGCGGTTGGTCGATTCAGTGCTTACATTGCGGTTATCCCCTGTTTCGCTGAGTTCGTCACTCAATGAAAGCTCACGGTTTTTATACCAAAGATAATCCGCGTTAAAGTCGAAAGTGAATTTGCCGACAATGCCGTTATAGTATAGGTTGACATTATGGCGCGGGAGTGCCGTTGATCTATTGTTTACGTCAGAATTATAGCGGTCAAGTAACGCTCCGTTCTGCCAGACTTCACTCGGAATAGTTCCGGTTGTATGGTGGCGGTTCCAGCTGTTCTGATAATATGCGCCGATGCTGTGCTTGTCGTTGAATATGAAAGAGAATCCGATTTTGCCCGTCATGTCGTTGTAATTCTCTCGCCATATTGTGCGGATCGACTGTTTGTATCTTCCTGCCTGTGTCGTGGTCGTCATGTCGTTAAGGCGGTCGTTGCGGTTATCACCGTACCACCAGCCGTAGTTGGCGAACACTTCGAGTCCGCGGGTACGGTATTTCAGGTCGATTGAGTTTCCTGTGCGGAAATAGTGTTGAAAACCGTTGTCGGTACGGAGAGTGCCGCTGAATCCGTCGCCTTTCGGCGGTTTCGTGCGTATAATGATTACTGATTTCACGTTGGCAGCATAAGAGGCTCCCGGATTGGTAATGACAGAGACATTCTTTATGTCTTTGGAATTGAGTTGTGAGAGTTCCTGAAGGTCGTTGACCTTGCGCCCGTTGATGTAGATTGCAGGTGCTCCTTTGCCGAAGACCTCGAGTTTACCATCGTTCTCCACCACCATCGGCACGCGTGTCAGCACGTCGTTCGCCGTACCGGCTATTGCCAGCGAGCTCCCTTCCACGTTGGTGACGAGCGCATTGCCTTTCATAGTCGTTGAGGGTCGTGTGGCGCGGACTGTCACCTCTTGGAGTTCCACCTTAGAGGGCGTAAGGTTGATTGTTCCCGTATAGCCCGAAACAGGAACCGTGACTTCCGTGGGTTCATAACCGACAAAGGAACATTTTGCGGTGACTTTTCCGGCAACATCGGTAGAGATAGAGAATATACCGTCCCGGTCGGTAACGGCACCTGTGATATAGGTTGAGTCTCGGTACAATACTACGTTGACATAGTCGAGGGGAGCATCGTTTTCCCCGACCACTTTACCGGTAATCTCACGTCCATAGACCGTTGCCACGGTCATGAATACCATTATGAGAATAAGAATCTTTTTCATATAGCGTCTGTATTTATTTTTTTCTAAGTTCAATAAGAGCATCTATCAGGCTGCCGTCCATGTCGATGCCTTTTTCCCTCATCTTGTCGCTCACCTTTTGTTTGATATCACCAAGGATGCGTGTGTCCATTTCCTCCCATGAATAAATCTCTGAACAGTCATCATTGGTGGTGACACGCGCATTATATTCAGTGCGGTTGCCGACAGAATCGGTGACATAGCATATAATCACTGTCTGAAATTTGTCTCCGTCAAGTTCACGTGCATGTGACTTGCCTGCGTATTGGATGCCGGGAACGGAGTCAAGACGGGCAAGAGTCGCCTGTTCAAGATTCCTGTCACGCAGCTTTCCTTTCCTTGGAGAACACGAGCCGATGGCGATTGACACCATCAGAAATAGGATTGTGAGAATGAAGCTTTTCGTTTTCATTTTTACATCAGTTTTTAATATTTCACTGATGCAAAATTATGTCCAAACGGATTTTAACGCCAAATATAAAAGTCTTAATATGCAAGATGCAACCCTCTGAAAATCAGGGGTTGCATCTTTTAAAAGTCTTAATGAAGCCTTGTGACGTCTTAATGGTCTCTTAATCCTTGTCCCGGTTTTTAAGGAATTCCACAATATCTTCCTTTTCGGGCACTCCGAGCTTCTTTCTTATCGACGATTTGCGGACATAGACTGTGGAGGTGGTCTGACCGGTTATCACGCTAATCTCTTTTGTCGAGAATCCGGCTACCATCAGAACGATAATCTGCTCCTCTTTCGGGGTGAGTTGTTCTCCATGTTGCCGATGGAACCTGCTGTAAAATCCTGAATATAGGCTGTCGATCATTTCGAATACCTTCCCCCAATCAACGAGTTCGCCGTTGGTTTCGCCGTCGATTGCCGAGATTTTCCGTAGCATCTCGCGGTTCTGCTCGGTGGGTGTCTCGGCAACCATCTTGATAATGCCGAGCTGCTTTAGCATTACGCCTCGCAAGGCTGTCGAATCAGCTTTTTCAGGCTCCTTCGAGGGAGCAGACCTGTACTCGTCCACCATTTTCTGCAACGCCTCGATGCGTTCCTCATTGTCGCGTTCGCGCTGACGGCGCGTTCTGACTATCCATGCGCTGCCGCCAAGAGTCAAAAGAGTTGCAAGACTTATAATAAGTATTATCACAGTCTTGTGCTCACTTTCGGCTTTCAGCGTCAGTGCGCGGTTCTGCTGATGGAGCGCGCCCCGTTCCGACTCCCATTGTGACGCCTTCATGCGGTTGAAACGTTCGTTCATACGGTTGTTCAGTCCGGCTATCTGCATAAGTTTTATGCGTCCGGTCCGCTTGACATCAATTATTGCATGGAGCATATTGCTATAGCTGCGGAAATAAGCGTCGTCATTTCCTCTCATCTTGTAGGCAAGGCTGTCGGCGATTGCAAGATGGCGGTCGGCACGGTCGACATCTCCCCTGTTCAGAGCATTGATTGCATACTGGAAATTAAGCTGATCCGCGGCTTCATTATCGGGACCCGCTTTTCTGAATATATCATCGATCAGCATGTCGCTTTCATCCTCAAGACCGGCTTCGGAGAGTAGCTGAGAGCGTTCAATTGTGAATATAAAATGCTTTGTCCCCCAGTCGTGTGCGCGGGCAAAATTGATAAGCTCTTTATTAAGAGATAGGGCGGAGTCTATCTCTCCGGTGTATAAATATCCAGCCAAGAGCATATACTTTGCCTCCATCTTTCTCAGCGTATCGCGTTCGAGTATATGAAGCCTTTTTGCCAATGGTATAATTTGATGACCTTGATACTCAGCTGAACCGAGCAAGACGCGGATTCTCACTGCCTCTGTCATTAGAGAATCGGGCACGTCGGGTAGCGTTGTGAGAGAATCAAGCATCGCGATGGAGCCCGGGGTGTCGCCTACCCAAAACTTGTAGAATGCAAGTGCTGTGCTACTCCGTATGTCCTTCACAATGTTTTTTCCACGATAATAATTATGGGCAAAGATAATCAATGAGTCCCCAATCATTGAGCGGTTACGCTTCATGTGACCAAAAGCCTTAAG
>JAGBDG010000223.1 GCA_017937625.1 Muribaculaceae bacterium
AACTTGCCGCCGAACCATCCCCGCTCCGGCATCTTCTCCCCCGCAAGCTTCTAATCACATACTTCAGATGCGCCCCGCGCATCTGAAGTTGTTTTAAAATAAACTTTTCTTAGCTTCGCCAAAATTGGTTGACTTGGCTATTTTTCATTATATTTCCACCATGTTCCTAATTTGGTGAATCCTATAATGAATATGACTGAAATAGAAATCGTTCGCTCCAAAATCTATGAGTATCGCGGACAGCGCGTGATGCTTGATAGCGATTTGGCTGAACTTTATGGAGTTCCGGTAATTTCAATAAAGCCGTCAAACGTAATATAGAGTGTTTCCCCGATGATTTCATGTTCCAACTGAATGATGAGGAATATTCAAACTTGAAATTCCAAATTGGAATAGCATAATCTGTTTTATACAATAAATCCATAATCCAATCTTTTATTCGCTGACAAGGTTACTTTCCGGTGGGGGATGGAGATTTTTTAGTATTTTTGCGGGTGATGAAAAAGATTATTTTGGCTTTTGATTCTTTCAAAGGATCGGCGAGTTCGCTGCAGCTTGCCGAAGCAGCGGCTGAGGGCGTTCGGCAGGTCTTGCCCGATTGCCGTACCGTCGTCTTCCCCATTGCTGACGGCGGCGAGGGAACTGTCGACGCGCTCCGTTCGGCTATGCATGCCCGAACGGTCACATGCAGCGTCACAGGTCCGCTCGGCGAGCCTCTTGAGGCATCGTATGCCCTCGCCGGAACGACGGCTCTCGTCGAGCTTGCATCCGCCGCAGGTCTTACTCTCGTCCCTGAAGAACGTCGCAATCCTCTGCGCACCACTACTTTCGGTGTAGGACAGCTCATCGCCGACGCTGTGTCGCGCGGATGCCGCCACATTGTCCTCGGACTCGGCGGCAGCGCCACCAACGATGCAGGCACTGGCATTCTCGCCGCCCTCGGCTACCGTTTTCTTGACAGCGACGGACAAGAGTTGCCTCCGGTAGGCGCGTCGCTCGCCAAAATCGCAGAAATTGACTCCAGAAACGCCCTCCCCGCGCTTTGCGATGTCCGCTTCACCCTGGCGTGCGACGTGGCGAATCCTTTCTGCGGACCTGACGGCGCGGCGGCTGTCTATGCGCACCAGAAAGGCGCGTTGCCCGCCGATGTGGCGGTTCTTGACGCCGGAATGAGGCATTATGCTTCCGTCCTGAAAAAACTCGCCGGACGCGATATCGCCGATGTTCCCGGCGCAGGAGCCGCAGGAGGCGTCGCAGGCGGCTTGCTGCCCTTCGTCAATGCCTCGATTCGTTCGGGAATAGACACTGTTCTCGACCTTCTGCGCTTCGACGATGCTCTCGACGGCGCCTCCCTCGTCATTACCGGCGAAGGACGCATCGACGCGCAGTCGTCGATGGGAAAGGCTGTCGGAGGCATCCTCGCACGCGCTGCGAAGCGCGGTGTACCCGTCGTGGCCCTGGCCGGACAGGTAGCCGACGCAAGCGCCCTGCTCGATACCGGGCTGGCCGAGGCGCTGTGCATCTATCCGGAGCCGATACCGCTGTCCGAAGCTATGCGGAAAGACCGCACGCTCGCCGCCGTAACCCGCACCGTAGCCGCACGGCTCTTTCATTTAAAAATCAAATAGAGTCATAAAGCCCCACCCGGTCCGGCACGGATTGTGGTTAAGGGGCTTTGCTGGTATGCCAGTTAGTTATATGATTTTCTCTTATCCGAGCGCTTCTTCCGCCGCCATATCCAGATTGTGCAGATATCGTGGGCTATTTTGATGGTTTTTCTCTTAACACACCGGAATGTGCGCAAGAATCATGCATTAGAGAGTGGCAGCCTACAGAACAATGCCTATAAAATAGCATCTTTTCCGAAATGACGAGCCAACCTTAAATGAGAACTGTGATTATTAACAATAATTAGTAAAATTGTAATTGTATTTTACATAAGTTTATCTAATTTTGCTTCATCAATTCTCTATAACAAAAATGCTATGTGCATAATAATATGATATCGATTATGAAAAATTATTGTCTGTTCCTTGCAATCTTGTCTCTCTTTATGTCAATGGAGAGTTGGCTGATTCGAAGCGTTTAATAAAGGAATAGATTCAAAATTGTTTAAAATTACTTTGCAAGATGATAACGAACACACATAAACAAAAAAATATAAGGCGTTCTCTTTTGAGTATATTTTTTCTGATAGCCGCTCTGTCTTGTACATCCATACAGCTGTTGGCTATCGAGGATTATAAGCCTTTGCTTGTTGAAGGGAAATCGTGGAAAATTTGGTTTGAGTACCCTCGTATGGACGATGAGTCTTGGGATAGGTATTATACATATTCTGTATCCGGGGATACTATTGTTGACGGTCTCACATGTAAGATTGTAGTCAATGATGAAACAGGGTCGAAGACGGTATTGCTTGAGCACGATAAGGTTATATGGAGATATGTCGGTTTTCCAACCTATCCGATTTTCGTGCCATGTATTGACTTTAATCTCCACAAAGGTGATAATGTAGGGGCTAATTATCAGTTTGTCAAAACGGATGAGCGGTATCGCAATTCTTATATTCTATCTGAATTATTTGTGTTGACTGAGGATGAGGTTGAGATAGATGGAATTTCGTACAGAAGACTTGGAGTCGGTTCTGAAGGAGGCTCTGTCTTAGACTACTGGGTTGAGGGAATTGGCGCTTATGGTGAGTGTTATATAACCTTGTGGCCTAGGCCGACAGGCCCATATTATTATATTCGTTTTTCCATGCATGAGTGTCGGGAGAACGGTGAGTGCATCTTTACGAAGGACGATTTTTTCAAGGGTACGTTGAGCGGAGTCGAGTCTGTGGCGCTGCCTGTGGCGGATGAAAATGCCGTTTACGATCTGCAGGGGCGTCGGCGCGACGATATCGGCAAAGGCGAAATATATATACGCGGCGGCAAGAAGATGCTTAAGCACTGAAAGCAACCCGCCGTCTGTCTGCCGCGCGGGGTAAAGATGAGCAGATTGCCGGTAAAAATTTAGTTTCCACGACCATTTCATTTAAAAATCAAATAGAGTCATAAAGCCCCACCCGGTCCGGCACGGATTGTGGTTAAGGGGCTTTGCTGTATGTCAGGCAGTTATAAGATTTGCTCTTATCCGAGCGCTTCTTCCGCCGCCATATCCAGATTGTGCAGATATCGTGGGCTATTTTGATGGTTTTTCTCTTAACACACCGGAATGTGCGCAAGAATCATGCATTAGAGAGTGGCTGCCTACAGAAAGCGGCCTATAAAATAGCATCTTTTCCGAAATGACGAGCCAACCTTAAATGAAAGAGCCGTGACCGTAGCCGCACTTCTCGCCACTCACCGCGGTGTTTTGTGAAATTTTTTTCGTAATTTTGGAGCGAAATGGAAACTATAAAGAATTTTTTCAAGCGCCCGCAGGTTTGGGGCTTCTTTCTTTCGGTAGCAGTGCTTGCCGTGATATCACTCGCGTTCTTCTATCCGGACAATTTCGAGGGCAACAGCCTCCGTCAGCCCGACATGCAGCAGGGCGCCGCTATCGGTCATGAGGGCGCCGCTTTCCAGCAGCAGACAGGCGAGAAAGCGCTGTGGACAAACTCTATCTTCGGAGGCATGCCCACCTTCCAGATTTCGCCCACATATCCGTCGAACAGCCTTTTTACATGGCTCAACACCGTCTACGGGCTCGGACTGCCGGCGCCGTCGAACCTCCTGTTCATGATGATGTTCGGTTTCCTCATCCTACTCTTTGCCCTGAAGCTGCGCTGGTACTACGCGCTGATAGGCTCCGTCATGTGGGGCTTCTCGTCGTATTTCGTCATAATCATCGGCGCCGGACACATCTGGAAGTTCGTCGCCCTCGCCTACGTGCCGCCGACAATAGCCGGACTTCTTCTTCTCTATCGCGGACGATACGTCGTCGGCTCGGCAGTTCTGGCGCTTTTCGCCATGCTGCAGCTCAACGCCAACCATCCGCAGATGAGCTACTACTTTGGTTTCGTCATGGCATTCATCGCCATAGCATATCTTATAGATGCAATACGTGCCAAGGCTGTGCGCCGCTGGCTTGCCGCGAGCGGTCTCGCCCTGTGCGCCGGAGCTCTCGCCTTAGGGGCAAATCTCCCCTCGCTCTACAACACCTACGAATACTCCAAGGAGACCAAACGCTCGCAGTCGGAGCTTACGCCGCTCGCGGCTTCCGACCCGTCGGCAACTCCCGAGCGCCCCACCGGCGGCATGCCCAAGGAGCAGATTGTCGGCTGGAGCTACGGACGCAGCGAGATGTTCTCGCTGATGGTGCCCAACATAAAGGGCGGCGCCAGCGCGCGTCCCGAGGCGGGAAAGATGACGCAGACGACCCTCGACCAGCTCGATGACGCCGCCGCATACGCGCAGACATCGCCCGTGCTGCAGTTCCTGACGCAATATTTCAACGAATCGGAGGGAACCAACGGACCCGTCTACGTCGGCATCTTTGTCTTCGCCCTCTTCCTTGTGGGCTGCTTCATCGTCAAAGGTCCTCTCAAATGGGCTATGGTAGCTGCGACAATCCTGTCGGTAGTGCTCGCGCTCGGACGCAACGCCGAGGGCATAACAGACTTCATGATCTACAACTTCCCACTGTACAGTAAGTTCCGCGCCGTTGAGAGCATTCTCGTCATAGCCGAGTTCACCATGCCTCTGCTTGCAATACTCGCTCTCGCGCAGATTGCCGAGAAAGGTCGTGAGGCATGGACTGAATACCGCCGTCCCATCCTTGTTGGCTTCGGTGTTCCCGCCCTTGTATGTCTTCTCGCCCTTGTGGCTCCCCGCGTCTTCGGCGATCCCATCAACGACAACGACCGCGCCACCCTCGACCAGGTATCGCGCCAGTACGTCAGCTATGCCCGCAGTCAGGGCGTCAGCGACGAGCAGCTGCAGGGGCTTCTCTATCAGCTCTCGCTCTCCAACAGCGCCAATATCGAGGCTGTAAGCTCGCTGCGTCTCGGCATGGTGCGCGCCGATGGTCTGCGCTCGCTCTTCCTCCTTCTTCTCGGCTTCGGTTTCCTCGCCCTCTATATGCGCGGAAGCCTCGGCAAGGGCGTCGCTCTCGGCGCCGTCGGCATGGTGGTGCTGTTCGACCTCTATGGCGTCGACAAGCGCTATGTCTCACACACTTCCTTCGGTCCCGCCGACTCGCCCACGGGCGACATTGTCTTCACGCCCGATGCCATCGACAACGCCATCCTACAGGACAAGGACCCGCACTACCGTGTCCTCGACATCCCCGGCTTCATGAGTCCCGACCGCTCGTATTTCCATAAGACTCTCGGAGGCTACCATGCCGCCAAACTCAGCCGCTACGACGACCTCATACAGCGCAAGTTCATGCCCATGCTGAGCTACGGATATATTCCCGGCGATTCGGCGCTCTACATGCCTGAAAATGCCGAGATAGGACGCAGTCTGCTCAACGCATACGCCGTCGCCGACATGCTCAACGCCAGATATGTCATAACCGGCGACCCCGCCGAGCCGCTTGTGCGCAACGAGCACGCCCTCGGCAACGCATGGTTTGTCGACAGCATTCTCTGGGTCGACAACGCCGACAGCGAGATGGCGGCTCTCGACGTCGCCACGCTCGATTTCGCGCATCAGGCTGTGGCAGACCGCCGCTTTGCCGAAACGCTGTCGCAGCAGCCTTCTCTCGCCCCGGGCGACACCATCGCGCTGACGTCCTACACTCCCAACCGTCTCACATATCATGCCGCTACCGCTTCGGGAGGCATCGGCGTTTTCTCCGAGGTATATTTCCCCTGGGGATGGAAAGCCGACATCGACGGTCAGCCGGCGGCTATCGCGCGTGTCAATTATCTGCTGCGTGCAATCGCTATTCCAGCCGGAGAGCACACCGTGACCATGGTGTTCGATCCCGACTCCATCCACAACACCTCAGCTGTGGCATACGCCTGCGTTACTTTGATTTATCTGCTGCTTCTCGCGGCTATATTCGTTGAGACACGCCGATGCGGAATTTTCTGAACATATCACTCGCCTACAGGCGCTGGCGTCATTCCCACGGATTCGGCGTACACTCCCCCTTCGCCTACCGTTTCATAACGGAAGTGCTGTGTCTGCCTAAGGTCTACGCCTATTACTCCTATCTCGAGATTCCCGAGGGCGACCTGCGTACCCTTTTTCGCGTCGCGGTAAGGCTCAAGCCGACGAAGGTGGCATTTGTAGGCTGCGACAACAAGGCTGTGCGCAACGCTGTTTTCTTCGCAATGCCGCATGCGGTGCCCGCTCCGCTCGCCGAAGCCGACTTCGTGGTGTTCGACGGCAGGAAAAACCGCAAGCTGCCCGCCGACAGCATTCCGGCAGGAGCGAACATGTTTATTTTCAATTACAGGAAATGGCAGGCGCGGTACGTCTACGCGGCATCTATGCAGGCAGGAATGATTTTCCGCAATTCCTCGTCAGTGGCTGTAGTTGCAGCGCTTCCGTTCCTTCCGAGGCAGGATTTCGACGTCCTTTTCTGAACTGTCAGGCTCCGTACACTTCGCTGTGCAGTGTCGTCGCCATTGCGTCGGCATCCGCCTCTGTATCGGTACACATCAGCAGCAGAGGCACCTCGGGTAGCCCCGGAGCGTACGGAGGCTGCACGTAGTCGTAAGGCAGTATCTCGAAGCCGTTGCGGCGGTAGAACGCTATGCGGTGCGCCGCCACGGGGTTGTCGTCCGACGGATGCTCTACCTCGAGCACGACGGGGCGTCCGACTCGTTCTTTGAGTATTGAAATGACGGCAGAGCCTATGCCTCCGCTGCGGCGGTCAGGGTCTATGGCGAAATGTTCGACGTAGACAAATCCTCCGAAATCCCAGTAACTTATCATTCCGGCAAGCTCGCCGTCGCTGTGGATGGCGAGTAGCTTAAGTCTTTTGTCGCCGGACACTATCGATTCCCACGGACGTCTTTCTTCGGGCGGAAAGGCGTCAAGGTATATCTTTTCAAGCGCAGACAGTTCG
>JAGBDG010000224.1 GCA_017937625.1 Muribaculaceae bacterium
ACTACAGCGCCACATTCACCCTCAGCGACAACCGCAACAAGATCACCAACCTCAACGGTCTCAACTCGCAGGACAAGACCATGATGGAAGGATATCCCAACAACGGTATCTGGGGCTATCTCACCGACGGATATTATTCCGACTGGGACGATGTCGCCGCTTCGCCAAAGCTCAGCAACGCCGCCCGTCCCGGCTTCATCAAGTACAAGAAACTCTGCACCGAGGAAGGTGTCGATCCCATGATCATCGACAGCCGCGACCAGGTTTATCTCGGCGATCCCTTCCCGCACTTCGAGTACGGTCTCAATCTCGGAGCAAGCTGGAACAACTTCGACCTCTCCGTATTCTTCCAGGGTGTCGGACAGCGCAAGAACTTCATGAGCGGCATCGGTCTCAAGCCCTTCGCCAACGGCGCGAACCTCTTCCGCCATCAGCTTGACTCATGGACTCCCGACAACCCCAATGCAGAGTATCCCATCCTCGTCCCCGAGGCTAACTCTAACGACAACTACGTCAAGTCCGACAAGTGGGTGCGAAACGCTTCCTACCTCCGTCTCAAGAACCTTGTCCTGGGATATACTCTTCCTGCAAAGCTCACAAAGACTCTCTGCATCGAGAACTTCCGCGTTTATGTTAGCGGACAGAACCTTTTCACCGTCAGCGATTTCTACAAGGGCTACGACCCCGAAGTATCCTACGGTGGCACCGTCGGCGGTGAGTTCTATCCCATCATGCAGACATTCACCTTCGGCATCGACCTCAAATTCTAATGGTTTACAATATGAAAACAATAGCTAAACAATTATATATCGCTTCTGTCGCAGTAGCCGCGTTCGCTCTTACCGGATGCGCCGACTATCTCGACAAGCAGCCCATGAGCGAATATCTCTCCTCTGACTTCTACAATAGCGAGGGCGCAATCAAGCAGGGCGCCAGCGGCTGTTATCAGAGGCTCAAGATGAATCACACAAGTTCGTCAAGCTCCAATATTCCCCTGTGCATCCTCTGGGACATGTACACTCCCTTCGGCATAGAGCGCGCCGACAACAGCTCCGTCGGTGTCGGTAATGTCGATCTGCGCACAAGCTATAGCAATGAGTTCATCTGGTCGACGCTCTATACGTCCGTCGCACGTTGCAACACTGTCCTCGACGGCGCCGAGCCATATTATGGAACCCTCACCGACCAGGCTAAGGTATATCTCGCCGAAATCCGCACTCTCCGTGCCCATTTCTACATCCAGATGGTTTCGCTCTGGGGCGACATACCGTATTTCGAGCACTCTGTCACCGACGAGCAGCTCAAGGGTGTCGACCGCACACCCTGGCAGACCTGTGTCGACAACATCATGGCTGACCTCGACGCCGCTGCCGAGATTCTTCCCTGGACTGCATCGGAGTGGGGTAGAGTAGACAAGTCTGTCGCCCTCGGTCTCAAGGCTCGTATAGGTCTTTACGCTGGCTCGTGGTGCAAGTTCGGCTTCGGTCGCGACGGCGTCACCGACGATGCGAAGGCAAAGCACTACTTCACCGCTGCAGCTGAGGCTGCCAAGCGCGTCATCAACGAGTCAGGACGCGACCTCGCTCCCCATTATGCCGACCTCTTCACACGCGTCGGTCAGATGAAGGACGAGGTCAAGAAAGAGTCCATGCTCTTCATGATGTTCTCCGATTTCGGCGACAAGAGCTCGCACTACATGTCGCTCGGCGAGCAGTGCCGCATGATAGGGCAGAGCGGTCGTTTCCCCACGCAGCAGCTCGTCGATACCTACGAGATGGCTAACGGTCTCCGAATCGACGACCCCGCTTCGGGTTATGATCCAACGAAGCCTTTCATCAGCCGTGATCCCCGTCTGAAAGAGACAGTCTACACACACCACGACACCATTATCGGCAACACCGGCGCCAACAAGATGAAGTTCCTCATGGAGCTCTTCAACCCCAAGACAAAGTCGTGGGACGAGAAAGGCAATGAGTCGCTTGTCGACAACAAGGACTACGCCGGCTCTGTCGCACAGTACGGCTATGCTTTCTCCGGCGTCGGTTTCGCATGGAAGAAATATAACCACTACGACGACGAGAGTTCCGCTGTCCCCACCTACAACATCCACATCATGCGCTTCGCCGAAGTCCTCCTCACCTATGCCGAGGCTAAGATTGAGCTTGGCGAGCTCGACGCCACTGTCGTGAGCGCTATCGACCGCGTGCGTGCCCGCGTAGGTATGCCGGGAATTCTCTCCGTCGATCCCACGCGCGACGGCGACCAGCTCAAGATGCGTCAGATTGTACGCCGCGAGCGCAAGGTCGAGCTTGCGAAGGAAGCTCTCATGCTCTTCGACATGCGCCGCTGGCGTACGGGTGCCATACAGAACGCAGAGCCTACCTACGGATATCCTCTCCCGCAGGGCGTCGACGCATCCAAGGGCATCTACCCCGACGGCTACGAGCAGGCTACTCCCGACATGGTGCCTTCATACGGTGACCCCGGTTCGGAGCGCGACATCAACGATATCGCAAGCTACGCCGCATTCGCCGACCGTCTCCGCACACGCGACAAGAGCCGCAGCTGGGACAACCGCAACTACCTCTGGCCTATCCCCCAGACGGAGCGCAACAAGTGCCCCTGGCTCGAGCAGAACCCCGGTTACGGTGAATGATTTCTTTAAGAGTTTTTTAATCGAATTTTAATTATGAAAAATATATTCAGAAAACCGCTCGTATTGCTCGCTTCGCTGCTCGCACTCGGTTTCGTGGCATGCGATGACGACGACACACGCGAGTATCAGGACGTCAGCATCGTCGGAGTAAAGGTCGACGGTACTCTCTACACACCGGCTTCGTCGACGCCCGAACTGACCGTTGTTGCACTTCCTGCCGGTCAGGACATCTCAAAAAACAAGCTTCAGGTTCTCGTCGCTAACGGCGACCTCGTCGGATTCGTCAACAACGCCGAGTACGACTGCCGTAAGCCGCTCGATCTTTCCCTTCGTGGCTACAATGGTGTGACACTCGCTACAAAGCTCCACATACAGTCCGCTCCCAAGCTCACCAACTTCGTCATCAAGGGAATCAGCGTCCCCGCAGAGCGCGTCTTCGAGAGCGCTACCTCCTTCATTGTGCAGCTCGACAAAGGCACCGACCTCACAGCGCTTGAGGTCACTATGGAGTTCATCAACGGCACCCTCGTCGATTTCGAGAACGGCATCGCCCGCGACTACACCGATCCCGTCAAGTTCAACGTACTCGGCGTCGACGGCACTACAAATTATCCTTATGAGCTTGTCATCACAACAGAAGAAGTAGGTCCCGCGACCATCAACTCTGTTACTGTCAACGGCGTCCGTTCCGACTCCGTTCAGGTTCATGAAGGCGTAGTAGTGCCCTTCATCCCGGCGCTTATGGACTTCACAAACGTCACCGTCGAGCTCGGCGTGGGCTACGGCAACAAGGTTGATCCGGCATTCACCGGAACCGGTCTCAACCTCATGACAGGCGACAACAAAGTTAAAGTCACCGGTACTAACGGTATTGTGTCCGACTTTGTCATCGGCGTTCCCCAGCTCTCGTTTGCACCGGCGCTCTACAAGTCGTACGAGGCACTCGGATATGCCGCCAACGACCTCTGCTCTGTCGGATTCAGCGGCTCATATCTCCTCGCAGGACACTATTCATCCGCTACAAAGACTCCCGACTACTTCGACATGCAGGGCAACCTCGTGGGCAGCCTCGATGCCGACGGTACTGTTCCTTCGGGCTATGGCTTCCGCAAGTTCGCTACCGACTCCAAGGGCAACATCCTCTGTACCTCTCTCGGCATGTCCGACGGCGAGCAGTGGGTATATCGCTGGGACAATGTCACTGCCAAGGGCAAGGAGTACATATCCTACTCCAAGGCTTCTCTCGGCGTCGACTTCAACCCCCGCGCCGGCGGTATCTCTATCCAGGGTGACCTCGACGGCGACGCTGTCGTTGTCATGACGCTCGCACAGCGTACCGACGCATACGTCTGGACAGTCCGCGGCGGAACTCTCGACCCGACTCCGAAGCACGTCGCCTTCCCCTACGCCGGCGCAAGCTACTATTGGAGTCTCCAGCCTATGCCGCAGACTGCCGACGGATTCATCGGCATGGTCACCAATACCCAGATTGCCAACGCAGGTATTGTCAAGCTCGACGCTAACATGCAGGAGCAGTTCCGTGTCAGCGGTTTCTATTCGACCGGAGGCGACGTAATAGTCCATAACGGACGCACCTATTTCGCCTACACGACACACAACAACAATAACTCCTACATGCGTATCTGCGACATCACCGACGGTCAGCAGGCATCTTACGCCGCTCCTCTCTTCAACCGTGTCATGGAAGTTGAAGGAGGCAACGGAAACGCTACCATGGACGCCGCATTCGGTATCGTCGACGGAAAGCTCCACGTGGCATTCTGCTGCTCGAACCTCGGTCTCTACATGTATTGCCTTGAATAATTCCCCTTCGCAACGATGAATAAACTGTATTTCCTTTTTATCGCTGCAATGCTCGCCTTCGTCGCCTGCGGTTCGTCCGCAGACGACGAGCCCAAGGGCGACGAACCGCAGAAAAAGTCCTTTTCAGGCACATGGATTACATCTGTCGCAAGCGACGCTCTCGACTCGCGCGATAATATTGTCCGCACCGTGCAGACTTGCGTCGACGCCGGTATTACCGATATTTTCGTCGTCGTCTGGAATAACGGTTTCACCCATTACCCCAGCGCCGTCATGAAAGATCTCGTCGGCAAGGAAATCGCCGACAAATATGCCGGGCGCGATCCATTGCGGGAAATCGTCGAAGAAGGGCATTTGCGCGGTCTCAGAGTCCACGCCTGGTTTGAGTATGGGTTTTCATCATCCAATGGCAGAAACGGCGGAGAAATCATCGCCGCGCGCCCTCAGTGGGCGGCTAAGGACCGGCAGGGAAATCTCCTCACCAAAAACGGCTTCGAATGGATGAACGCCTTCGACCCCGAAGTGCAGGATTTCCTCATTTCCCTCGTCATGGAGGTTGTCAACGGCTATGATGTCGACGGCGTACAGGGCGATGACCGCATGCCGGCGCTACCCTCCACAGGAGGCTACGACAGCTACACGGTAGGGCAGTACAAGCTCGAGCACAACGGAGCCGAGCCACCTGCCGACTACAAGAACGCCGAGTGGGTGCAGTGGCGTGCCAACAGGCTCACCGACTTCCAGAAACGTCTCTACGGGGCTATTAAGGCTGTCAAGCCTGGTGTTACTGTTTCCAATGCCCCAAGCATACATCCATGGGCTAAGGATGAATATCTCCAGGACTGGCCCGCGTGGTTCCAGAACGACTGTACCGACCTCGTCATACCTCAGCATTACCGCTACGACATCGACGCCTACGAGAGCCTTCTCGCGCAGCAGGTCAAGTATCTCCGACCGCAGGATCGCTCAAAGTTCTATCCCGGAGTCCTTCTCCGCAACGGCAGCTATACGCCCGACGCCGATTTTCTCCGCAAGATGATTGAGGCGAACCGCCGCCACGGATTCACCGGCGAATGCTTCTGGTTCTACGAAGGCATACCCCTCCACCCCGAGTATTTCAATAAGAAAGATAAGTAGTATATATAAGCAAGAATAGGTCGAAAATAGTAAAAAAGATTATAGGTTAAAGCTGCCTCCGGGCAGCTTTTTTCATGTCCTGTGGTTCCGAAATTCCCATTCCATTTAGTTGACGCTTCAGCATCTTGCGGAAGCAAAGCACCGGAGGTGCGGTTTCCATACAACCCACTGCGAAGCTGTGGGACAGGAGCCTCCTCTCTCATTCGAGGCAAGCTGCGGAGCATGCGCAGCCTCGAAAGGCGACAGCCAAGGAGCAGAGCAGTGTTCTCCCGAAGGGAGTAAAGGCGGGGCAGCCGCTCTCTACCCCGGAATAAGCAGCGCGTTTCTAGGGCATGCCTCCCAAAAGCCGATTTTTTGCCGGAGGCAATACACCTTCCAGACTCCCAAGATTCCCGAATCTCCCAATCTTCCCATGAGAGTTGCCGACACTCCCGAGCCTCTGGTAGCGCGCCTCATGATGTCCGCAAGGACATCGATTTACTCGTAACCCGGTACGCCTTGGCGTGCCGGGCAGAGTCCCCCAAAGCGAGGCGTTTGCAGAACGCAGATTTACCCCATTGCGCATTATGAATTATAAATTATAAATTTTTCCTCCCCTCCCATGCAAGATTTCACGCAATTCCCGATTTAT
>JAGBDG010000225.1 GCA_017937625.1 Muribaculaceae bacterium
ATGTCAACCATCTCGTCGGGGTCGAAATCGCCAGAGAGACAGATGGCGATGTTGTTGGGCACATACCATTTCTTGTGGTATGCCTTGACGTTGGTGATTGAAGGATTCTTGAGGTTCTCCTGCGTACCGAGTACGGTCTGAGTGCCGTAAGGATGTGTGGGGTAGAGCGCGGCGAGCATCTTCTCGAACACCTTGCGGCTGTCGTTGGTAAGCGACATGTTCTTCTCCTCGTAGATTGTCTCAAGCTCGGTGTGGAAGCCGCGGATTACCGGGTTCTCGAAGCGGTCAGCCTGGATTTTCGCCCAGTTCTCAATCTCATTAGAAGGAATGTCCTCCACGTAGCAGGTCATGTCCTGACTGGTGTAGGCGTTGGTGCCGCTCGCGCCGATAGCGCTCATGAGCTTGTCGTACTCGTTGGGTATGCCGATTTTCGAAGCCTCGTAGCTAATTGAGTCGATGGAGCGGTAGATGTTGCGGCGAGCTACGGAATCGGTGGTGTGTCGGTAGACCTCGAAGAGCGCCTCGATGCTGTCGAGCATCGGTTTCTCAGCCTCGTAATCGCTGGTGCCGAACTGCTTTGTGCCCTTGAACATCAGGTGCTCGAAGTAGTGGGCGAGACCGGTGGTCTCGGCAGGGTCGTTCTTGCCGCCGACGCGGACGGCGATGATTGTCTGGATGCGGGGCTGGTCCTTGTTTACGCTCATGAACATCTTCAGCCCGTTGGGCAGAGTGTACATCTTGGTGTTGAGCGGATCGCCCTCCACTGTGCGGAACTCATGCTTCGCTGCCGTCAGCGACATTGCCGCTGCGACAAGCATGGTCGCGATGAGGAATAGTTTTTTCATTTTTATGTGTAATTATTGATTTATATGTCTGTTATGCTGGAAAAACGCTGTCATTGCGCACCGTCTGACGGAGGTCTGCCATGTGTGAGTGCGCGTCGGATGTGGTCAGATAGGCGTCGATGCAGTCGGCGTGGCTTGCCTTGTGGAGGTCGGTGCCGATGAAGTCGACCATACCGTTCTTCATAAGGTACTCGGCCATTTTCAGCTCGTCCTTTCCGTAGTTGCCGGCGAGGCTGAGGAGATTTATCTGCATGGCGAGCCCGGCGTCGTGCAGGGTGCGCAGACGGTCCTTGTGGCTGTAATAATATGAATACCGCTCGGGGTGCGCGAGTATGGGGCGCAGACCCTTCACCTGGAGGTCGAAGACAATCTGGTCGAGGTTCCACGGCTCCTGAAAGAAAGAGTTTTCTATCAGAATGTGGCTGTCGGGGAGAAGCATGAGGTCATTCTCGGCAAGACGGCGCTCGAAAAGCTCGTCGATGCGGTATTCGGCATGCGTGCCGATGTTCACAGCCATACCGTGCGAATCGAGTTCGGCGCGCAGGGAGGCTAAAGCCGGGTCGATGGTGGTGCGGTCGTTCTCGAAGGTGTTCATCGTGACGTGCGGCGATGCCAGAATGCGGCGTATGCCCCAGCCCTGCATCCTGCTTATGAGCGCGGCTGATGTCGCCGCGTCGGGCGAGCCGTCGTCGACGCCCGGAACGATGTGGCAGTGGATGTCAGTGGCAAAGCAAAGCTCCGCGGGTTCCTTGGGTTTCTTCTTGAATATGCTGAACATAAGGGGTTTTCTACTTGTGGTTGTTCCGCGCCGGACTGCGGCGGGCCGTGGCGTCGAGAATGAACGGACATGGCGGTTTGACAGTCACCGACTTGTCCTTCGCCAGCTTTTCGAGCTGCGCCTGAGCCTGCTGCACGTCGCTGAAAGAGCCGACTACAATATAATAGTACGGCTCGGCGGTCTCGACGACGAAAGCCGAGGGATAGCCGCCGTCGGCAAGACGCTCGCGGAACGACTTGGCGTTGAAAATCTGTTTGAACTGTCCCGCCACGACGTTATATCGTCTCAGATTTTCGGGGATGCCTCCTCCGCCATCGGTCACGCGTACGAACTGCGACTTCACCTTCACCTCGCCTGCGGGAGTCGAGACGGAATGTTCGGTCATGTTGCGGCGCTCGCGTCCGTAGATTGTCTGGTCGATGCTGTCCTGCTCGGCACGTGCGGCGACAGTACGCTCGTACGCCTTGCGGTAGTTCTCCTCTGTGGTCTTGCAGGACACCAGAGCGACAGCCGCAAGGAATACGGTAAGTAATATCCGGGTAAATTTCACTTCTTGAGTTTTTTAGCTATAACGCCGGGAATAGCCTCGCGGTTGACGAGGATGTCGACAGTCTTTGCAAGGAAGTAGGGTTCGCTGACGTAGAAGAATCCGTTGTACTTCTGGTTGGTGTCCCACGAGTTCTTCACCTTGTAGTAGCGGTTGCCGTTCTGGTCCTTTGCGATGCCGACGATTTCCATTCCGTGGTCGTCGGTAGTCTCCTGGTTGTCGAACATTTCCTGACGGAGCTCCTGTGTCACGGTGATTTCCTCGACCGGACCTTTGAAGTCGAATTTGTCGTTCTGGCGTTCCTTATCGGAGAGTTTCACCCATCGTGCGAGTTCGGTGCCGTTCATGTCGCCCTCGGTCTTTCCTTTTGGCATGAGAGCCACGCCGTCGGTCCATTTGAATCCTCCCTCGCTGACATCGGCAGCCCATACGACGGTATAACCTTTTTCTATGGAATTGTCGACGATGGTCTTGAGCTCGTCGAGGGGAACGTTCCAGTA
>JAGBDG010000226.1 GCA_017937625.1 Muribaculaceae bacterium
ATGAGGCAGATGTTGGGCTGCGTCTGCAGGGCGCATTCGAGCGCGATGTGGCTTGCCGAGCGTCCCATGAGCTTGATGAAGTGCCAGTATTTCTTGGCGGAGTTGCAGTCACGCTGTATATTGCCGATAACTTCGGAATAGACCTTTGTTGCGGTATCGAAACCGAAAGAAGTCTCGATGACGTCGTTCTTGAGGTCGCCGTCGATGGTCTTGGGGCAGCCGATGACCTGTACGCCGGCGTTGTTAGCCTTGTAGTACTCGGCAAGGATTGCGGCGTTGGTGTTTGAATCGTCGCCACCGATAATCACGAGAGCCTTGATGCCGAGCTCGCGCAGAATCTCGAGACCCTTGTCGAACTGATCGACCTTCTCGAGCTTGGTTCGGCCGGAACCGATGATGTCGAAGCCGCCGGTATTGCGGTATTCATCGATGATAGGAGCTGTGAGCTCGATATATTTGTGTTCGACAAGTCCGGAGGGACCCATGAGGAATCCGAACAGACGGCTGTCGCGGTGGATTTTCTTGATGCCGTCGAAAAGACCGCAGATCACGTTGTGACCGCCGGGAGCCTGTCCGCCGGAAAGTATGACGCCTACGTTGATAGGCTTGCCGGGTGTGGCATTGGTATTTTTTTCGAAACGGATTTCTGGAAGTCCGTAAGTGTTAGGGAAGAGGGCACGGATAGCGTCTTGGTCGGCGACAGACTCGGTGGGGCGACCTTCAACAACTTTTACAGCTCCGGCGAGAGCTATGGGCAACTTGGGCTGATAGCTTGCGCGGGCTGTTTGTAACGCACTTTTTTTCATTTTGTTATGTAGATGCAAAATTGGTTATATTCTGACTGCAAAGTAAGTGAAAATTTTTGAGAAATCAGCTCTCCAAATGTGAATAAGTGTTGAGAGGGCTTGAATATTCATGCAGATTTCAGCGTCATTATTTCACGGCTTCGAGTCTAAGCACACGTGAGGACCAGTCGGTGCGTATGTCCGCGTCGAGGTTGTGGCGTTCGGGGAATTCGAGCCCGTTTGCCATGAGCCACGCTCCCGTGAATTCTTTTCCTTCGTATTTAAGAGGTTTCTTGTCGATACGGTTGAGTTCTGTGACGCGGTAAACTTTGTCCGGGTCCAGACCGTCCATTGTGATGCGTGGATAGAAATGATTGTGGAAGTACTCGGTCTTGTACCAGAAGAACACTGCATTGTCCTTTGCCTCGTCTATATACATGAGTGCGGCTACACCGTCGCCGTCGAACGGCGAGTGGAGGCGATACTGGTCGCCGAACTGAACGAACGGTCGTATCTGCTTGTATGTCGCCACCGCTTTCTTGCAGAAATCCAGCTCGAAAGGAGTCATCTGGCTCGGCTGCAGTTCTATGCCGAGACGTCCGCTCATCGCGACGTCGACACGGTATTTTATGGGAGTGGAGCGGTATGTGGCATGACATGGTGAGGCTGAAATGTGCTGTGCCATTGCTATTGCCGGGAAGAAATAGCTCGTGCCCCATTGTATGTAGATGCGCTGCAGGGGGTCGGTGTTGTCGCTTACCCAGAACTCATCGAAGTAGGGCAGCACACCCCAGTTGACGCGTCCGCCGCCGCCCGCGCATGCCTGGACGGTCACGTCAGGATATTTCTCGCGGATACGTTTGCAGACGTTCTCGAATCCTTTGTGGTAAGATGTATATAAGTGGCTCTGACGGTCGGCAGGATGATACTGCGAACCGAAATTGCGTACCGACATATTGGCGTCCCATTTGATGTAGTCGATTGCAGGGAATTCTGTCATAAGGTTGTCGAAGACACTGAAAACATGATCCTGCACTGCGGGATTGCCGAGGTCGAGGACGAGCTGACCTCCGCCGCGTCCGTAGACGAGGTCGCGTCCGGGAGCCTTTATGACCCAGTCGGGATGTTTGCTGTAGAGTTCGCTTTTGCTGTTGACCATCTCAGGCTCAATCCAGATACCGAACTTTATTCCGAGACTGTCGGCAGCCTTCAGCAGTCCGTTGACGCCGTCGGGCAATTTGCGGCGGTTGATCATCCAGTCGCCGAGCCCCTGTTTGTCGCTGTCTCGCGGGAACTTGTCGCCGAACCAGCCGTCGTCGAGAACGAAAAGCTCGCCACCCATGTCGGCTATGTCGCACATCATTTCTTTGAGAACGGGCTCATTCACGTCGAAATATACGCCTTCCCAGCTGTTCAGAAGAACCTTTCGCTCTTTGTCGCCGTGCATCAGACGATATTTCCGTCCCCAGCGGTGGAAGTTGCGGCTGACGCCTGAGGTGCCTCTGTCGCTGTATGACAGTGCAATGGCAGGCGTGGTGAAAGTCTCGTTTTTCTGTAGGCGGTATGCGGAATTGGCGGGATCTATGCCGGCATAGAACTTGTGCCATGCCGTGTGGTCGGTGTTGACAGTAAGGTCGTAGTTTCCGCTGTAGCAGAGTGCGGCACCGATGGTGCGTCCTTGGCGGTCGTCCGGCTTGCCGTCGAGCGAGAACATCGCTTCGGAATGCGCGAAATGTGCGTTACGTACGCCATCGGTATTGATTACCTTATGTATGCCGGGCTTCAGTTCTTCCTGTACGAGCTGACATTCGTTTCCCCATGCGCCGTTGAAATGGCTGAACCATGTATTTCCGCGGCGTATGGGAAGATAACCGGATGCGAAGCGAGTGAGCGTGACCGGTTTGTTCTCTTTGTTGGTGAATTCTGCCCATGTCTCTATGACATCGCAGCCTTTGCGGGTTAGATAGCAGATGTCGACATAGAGAGGATAGAGTGTGTCCTTCAGACGTACACGGGTGATACGAGAGTTTTCTGAAGTATTTTCTTCTGTGCTGACATTCTCGACTCTCAGGTCCGATGACATGTTGCCGTCGGCGTGGGTGACGGCAAAGACGAAATCTTCCACAGGGTTCATTCCGAAGGCCGGATAGGCGTCGAGATGCTTCTCGGTTTTCATGATTGTGGCGATGTCCGTATCGCTCAGCGACGGTCCGTAGTAGACAAACTCGAATTTATTGCCTTTTTCGGCATCGAAAAGCATGGAAGTGTTATCTGTGGCTATATGCAGTTGCGCTGATGCGCCAATGCTGCCCGTCAAAAGCAGTAATGCAAGAGTGTGTTTCATCAATATGGTTTTAGAATAACAGTTGATATTATAGGAAGATGGTCGGATGCGGCATTCTCTGAGGGGGTGCCTTCATGGGTTTCCTCAAGAGAGAAAGATGATGTCGGGAGTCCGAAAATGTGGTCGATTTTCGCCATAGGTACGTCAGCGGGGTATGTTGGCGCGCTGCCGGAGAGTACGGCGCACTGCGAGGTCATGTACTTTATGGCTTCGTCGCGCGGCGATGTGTTGAAGTCTCCGGCGACTATTGCGGGGATGCCCTGCGCGGCGAGCACGGGGACGAGCGTCTGCGCTTGTAGCAGGGTAGTGCGCGGATCCTTGAAGTCGAGATGCGTTGAGGCGAAGATGAAGGGCTGCGTGCCGTCGATGAGGAAGTGTCCCATGAGCATGACGCGGGGTTCGGCGTTCTGCGGGTTGGGGAGGCTGACGGTGTGGACGTCTGTAGCGGGATGGCGCGAAAGGATGCCTATGCCGTAGTAGCCGCCGAGGAAGTTGATGGTGCGCCCGTAGTAGCCGAACATGCCGGTCCGCTGCGCGAGCTCGTTGATATAGTTGAGTCCCCTGTTGTCGCCGGCGGCTGTGCGCCCGGCATGTACGTCGACTTCCTGGAGCGCCACGAAGTCGGGACTCGCTGCCTTTATCTCCTCGGCAAGGCGGTCCATGGACGCGCGTTCGCCGAAGCGGAGGTTATAGCTCATGACGGTAAGTTTCCTCTCGGGGAAACGCATCCGGCTCATCGGCTCGATGCTGACGGTGCCGTCCGCAGCGGCGGAGAACGCCACGGGCTGTCCAGGCAGCGACGCGGGGTAGGAGAAGCTGCCGTCACCGCCCCGCGCGTTGTCGGCGATGGGACTGTCGAACCACGAGTAGACGCCGTGCCACTGCGTGCGGTCGCCGGCGCGCACAGTCTTGGAGCCTATGGTCTTGTGGTACGCCTTGCTCCACGAGTTGCCTATGAAGACAACGTCCGATGGGTCGACCATGGCGCGGTCGCCGAGTCCGTATGCGGGGTCAATCCATGACGCCTGATAGCCGTAAGGACTATGCTCGACAAAGAGCGTAAATCGGGGAGCTGAAGCCTTGGTAAATTCACTGACTTCGGCAATCGGAGTCCATTGGGTGTACTTGCCGCCCGGGGTCAGGGTCTCCGTCTCTCCTATGAACATCGACTGCATGCCGTAGTAGCGGTCGATGACAAGGGGTTCGGCGTTGCGGAATGTATGGTCGCCGAAGACCTCTATGCTGTTGCCGCTGACGTTGTAGCGGTAGTGCTCGTCGGCAAAGACGGCGGCGGTGTCGAATGGCTGCAGGAGCGTGTTGAACACCTCTACCGTCAGAGTACCTCCCTGCGCTACGGAAGGCTTGCAGAGATCGAGGGGTGCGCCATCGAGGAAGACTCGCACGCTGTCGGTGCGCGCCGAGCGAATGTCGCCGTTGAGGTGGTTGCCCCCGCTCCATCCTTTGCCGGCGATGCCGAAGGGTCCGATATTGTCAGAGTCGGTATGGTTGAGGTTCTTCCCGTTGAGCCACACATCGCTGAAGGTGAATAGCGCGTTTGCCATGCATGGGGCGAAGTCTATCTGAATGAGGCAACAGTCGGGAGCGTTCTCGAAGTAGGAGAGCCGTCCGTCGCCGTTGGTCACGACGGTAGCAGCCGACATTGTGAGCGCCGTACCGGCTGCTGCTATGAGAGGAATCAGGTTCTTCATCGCTTGTCCTTTGGTACGATGGTCTTTATCTTGCGGCGGTCGGCTATGTGGCGGCAATAGCGGTCGGCTACAGCCTGATTCTCGGGCGATGGGTTCTGCACGAAGTCGAGCAGGAGGTTGCTGCCGGTATAGTGGGCGAGGGGGACGGAGGACCATACGCCGTTACGCTCGTATGCGTCGATGTACGCCTCCATTCGCGCCCGCTTACCCTCGGGCGACTGCGAGAGTGCCTCCTGGTCGCTCTCGAACTCGAGAGCCATTCCGTAGCGCTTTGCGAAATCGCATGCCTCATCGAGGCGGCGGTCGGGTATGCGCTTGTCGAAGAAATGGTTGGGCTGCATGTACGCCACGTCGAAGCCATAGTCCTGCCACTTCATGAAGCCGCGTGCCTTGAAGTAGGGAATCCAGCTGAACTCCAATCCTTTATCCTTGACGAGCGGGGCTATCTTCGCCGATATTGTGCCCGTATGGCACATGTCCTCGTCGAGCCAGTATATGCCAACGAGCTCGAGGTTGCGGTACTTTCCGTCGTTGAAGCCCTCGACGAGGCGGTCAAGGAACCACGAGCATGCCGTCACCATGTCCTCGTCCTTGTCGAAGTCGAGCGTTTTGCCGTCTATCTCGCCCCATGTCTTGAGCCCCTTGATGGGCGTGAACATGGTGAGGACGACTTTGTGTTTGAAGCCGGGGTCGCCGAGGACTGCCTTCTGCTCCTCGATGCATTGGTCGAGGGCGTCAAGAGCCTTGTCCTTCTCGAAAAGGCGCCCGAGGTACCATTCCCAGTCGGCTTTCTTCGCACCCTCGAAACCGTACCACGGCGTATAGTGGACGCCCTTGCCGTCGTTGAAGTCGAGGAAGAGGTAGCCGTCGTATATCCAGTCTTTCGAGCCGTCGGCAAAGGTGTGCGCCACGTAGGGGCCGAACTGTTCCTTCGTCCAGGGAATGCGGTATGTGGCTCCCTGATAGATGAGTGCGAGGTCGCGCACTTGGTTGACAGGGTAACTGAAGCTCTCAGCCTTGCTTTTCTGGCGCTTCGCCACAATGGATGCGATACGGTCCATGACCTTGCGGTCTTTGGCGTTGTCGCTGCGAGCCATGTCGAGGAAGCCCTTCGTTCCCGAATACCATGCCACTGAAGCGTCTTTGAAGACGCCTTTTTTCTCAAACACCTTTATATAATCAAGCAATCGGTCGTGATAGCTGTCGGGAGCGTCATACTGAGCTCGGCTCTTGCCCTGCGTCTCGAATTCAAATTCAAGCGCCATACCGTGTTCTTTCGATTCGTCGCATGCCGCTTCGAGCTGCCTTTTGGGGACAGAACGGTCGAAGAAATAATTGGGCTGCTGGTATGCTACGTCGAAGCCCATCTCCTTCCATTTGAATTTGAAAGGGTTCTCGGCATAGTAGGGTATCCAGTATGATAGGTAATTTTTCTTGTAGATGATGTCGTTTATAGTAGGCACGATGTCGCCGTTTGAATAAAGAGCCTCCTCTATCCAGTAGAAGCCCGCGAGGTCGATGTTCTCGAAGCCGGCATAGAGGAAGCGGACGATGAGCTGGTCTATGTACCATGTCACGGCGGCGATGCGGTCGTCGGCGTTGTTGAAGTCGAGCTTCTTGCCTTTCAGTTCGCCCCAGTCGGTCTGTCCCTTGCATGGCGCGGGAATTCCGAGTACGACCTTATGGCGCAGGCGCGGTTCGCCGAGCTCCTTCTTATAAATGCCGATGACGCTGTCGAGGGCGTGCAGGTTCTTGCCCTGTGCGAACTGACGGTCCATGAGCCACTGCCAGTCTTGCGAGTTGGCGGCGTGCTTACCGTTGGCGTTGCCGAAGCCCTTGTCCGTCGCTCCGGAATTGAACTCGAGCATCAGGAAGGCGTCGAAGAACCAGTCCTTGTGTCCGTCGGCATAAGTGTGGATGACATAAGGCGTGATTTCTTCCGCCGTCCATTCGGGGCGCTGTGTGCCTCCGGCATATATAAGAGCCATGTCGCTCGTTATGTCCGTGCCGTATTTGCCGGCTACGTTCTCTGCCGATGCGAGAAGGGTGACACCAGACAGGAGGGATATGATGAATGTGCGTAGTTTCATGTGGTATTGTTTTAGTCTTTGATAGCTTTGCGGAGCACGGGGATGAGTGTGTCGCAGTATTTTACGAATCCGTGGTCAGTATAGTGGATGCCGTCCGACGACCATTCGCCGTCCTCAGTCACTATCTGGTCGGAGGTGATATAATAGGTATTCTTCAGTCCGTTGTCAACCATCTTCTTGTAGACAGCACTGAGCGCCTCGTTCTTCGACTCTACCTCGTGAAGCATGCGCTTGTCGAGCTGCGAGGTGGTGAAATGCGGATCCTCGATGAAGATGATGGGAACGTCGGGATGGCGGTCGCGGAGTATCTTGACGAACTTCTCGGTTTTCTCGTTGATTTCGTTGACCCACGAGTTGGGTATGTTGTCCATAACGTAGACGGCTGCGTCGACGTCTGCCATCATGTTCGCGATTTCATAGTCGAGGTGGGCGTTGCCGCTGAAGCCGAGGTTGATGACGTCGCGGTCGAGCGCGCGGCGGATGTAGTTGCTCGGCGCCATGCCAGGACGCGATGCTGTCGCTCCGTGGGCTATGGAAGTGCCGTAGATGACGACAGGCTTGAGGGTTGCCTTCGGGCTGTCGACGACGGGATTGTCGATGGTGTAGCCGTCCTCGATGCCTATCTTGACGTAGTTGAGTCCGTCGTAGAGGGGCAAGTGGAGGAGGTACTCGCGCATGACGGGCTCCATGTTCTCTATCATCATCCACTTCGAGGGATTCTCGCCCATTGGACGCGCCGGGGCAAGCGAGCGCCATTCTCCGTTCTCGTTGAGCCAGTAGAGGTCGGCTCCGCGTGTGCCTATGTCAGCCATGTGGCTCATGGTCATCTTCTGCGTGTTCTCCCAGTCGAGGACGAGCTTGGGCGAGTCGGTACGGAAGCGAATGGCTATGCCTGCGGAGAAACCGCCTAGCCATACGAGGTCGGAGCGTGTGTAGGAGTGCATGAACGCAGGAACACGGCTATATATGGGCAGCGAATCCGGGTATACCTTGCCGAGCATCCGGAAATCGGTGCCTTCGTGCCATGTCATGTTATGGTATGGCGATGACGCGGGCTTGATAGCCTTTACCGGTTCGACTGGAGCAAGCAGATTCTCCACTTTCCGGACGAGCTCTCTCTTTACGTCAAACGGAAGGCTTACGATATAGTCGCCGGCTGAGCGTCCGAGGCGAGCCTGATATGTTCCTTTGTCGGTGACCCACTGCGAGTTGTCCTGGTCGAAGGAGGCGAGACGGCTGTCCGGGACAGTGATGCTGACACGCTGCGATTCGCCAGGCGCAAGCTCGCGGGTCTTTGCAAAGCCGCGGAGCTCGGCAACAGGCTTGACAAGCTTGCCTTCGGGAGCGCTGACGTAAAGCTGCACGACCTCCCGTCCTGCCACATCGCCTGCGTTCGTGACGGTGACGCTGACGGTCGTGCTGTTGCCCTTGCGGCTGACTTTAGGCTGGGTGTATTCGAAATCGGTGTAGCTCAGACCATAGCCGAAAGGATATGCGACATCGCTGCCGTCTTTTTCGAAGAAGCGGTAGCCGACCCAGATGTCTTCCTCATAGTTGGTGTATTCGAAGTTCTTGCCGCTTTTCTGTCCGAGATAAGGATAGTTGCGGCTCGACGGGAGGTCCGTGTAATTGACCGGCATGGTGAAAGGCAGGCGTCCAGAGGGGTTGACTTTGCCTGAAAGGACGTCGGCGACGGCGTTGCCGCATTCCTGACCGGGATACCATGCAGCGAGGATGGCGTCAGGCATGTCGCGCCAGGATGCTATCTCCATTGCGCCGCAGACATTCATCACGAGGACCACGGGCTTGCCCTCGGCGTGGAAGATGCCGCATACCTGTGTGATCATGTTCTTCTCGATGTCGCTGAGATTGTAGTCGTTGTCTACGACGCGGTCGGCGGTCTCGCCGCTCTTGCGGCTCAGTACGATAACAGCTGCGTCATTGTCCTTAGCCTGCGAGGTGATGAACTTCGATGCTTTCGCAAGATTCATTTCCGAGATTACGGGACGATGGTAGGAAATGAGCTGCCAGTCGGGACATCCGGGGAATTCCTCTGTAAGCCGTGCCTGAGTGTCGTTGTAGTCGCGGTAGAGCTTCTGTACGTCCTTGCTGACCTTGAATCCGGCATTCTCGAGACCACGGTCTATGTCGACGATGTATTTCTTGTTCACGTTCGACGAGCCTGTGCCGCCGCCTATCGACTGGTAGGCGCCAGTGCCGAAAAGTGCGATTTTAGCACCGGCGCGGAGCGGCAGAGTTCTGTTGTTGTTCTTGAGCAGTACCATGCCCTCGGCGCCTATGCGCCGCGATTCGGCAGCGTTAGCCTCAAGATCGGGACGAGACTTTGTCCACCCCTCTGCGGTCAGCGAGCGCGATACGAGGCGAAGGACATCGGCGACGCATGAATCGAGCTGTGCTCCGGTGACGGCGCCCTTGTTCACGGCTGCGACGATTTCATCTACAATCTTTTCCCTGCCAGGCATGATGAGAGCCGTGCGAGCCTTGATAAGTTTGTCGGCGGGACGCCATACCGACCAGTCGGTGACAACGGCGCCGTCGAAACCCCACTCCTTGCGAAGGAGGTCCTGAAGCAGCTGCGTGTTTGTCTGCGTGTATTCGCCGCCGATAAGGTTATATGAGCTCATGAGAGTCCATGGTTTAGCATCGCGGACGCACATCTCGAACGCAGGAAGGTAGATTTCACGGAGAGCACGCTGGCTTATGCGGGCATCATTGAATTGTTTGCCAGTCTGCTGGTTGTTGGCGACGAAGTGCTTGAGGCTTGTGCCTACGCCGCGGCTCTGTATGCCCTTGATAAGCTCCGCCGCAAGCGTACCGGCGAGCAGAGGATCTTCGGAGTAGTATTCGAAGTTGCGTCCGCACAGGGGATTGCGCATGATGTTGACGCCCGGTGTCAGAAGGACGTCTATGCCGTAGGCACGCGCCTCGTTGCCCATGATTTCGCCCTGCGAGCGTGCCGCTTCTCTGTCGAAAGTGGCTGCGAGAGCTGTTGTCGATGGGAATGCCGTACACCAGCTGCCTTCCTCGGGGTCTGCCGTCGCAGTTTTTCCGGCATATCCGTCCGAGCGGGGATTGCCGTCGGAGTCGTAACTGTCGGTGGTCTCGTTCCACGGTTTGGGATTGATGCGCGGACCGACAGGACCGTCGGCAAGATTGATGGATGGAATGCCGAGCTCAGGTATGGCGTATGTCCATCCTGCTGCCCCGGGAGTGCGGTGGCTCGGCAGCTTGTCGGTGCCATGTGTGCCGACAAGCAGGCGCGCTTTCTGTTCGGTAGTTAGTTCTTTCAGAACCGAGGGAATGTCTTTCTCGGTGATAGTCCTGTTCTGCGCTCCTGCGGACAGTACTGCTGCCACGAGCACGGAAACAAGAAGCTTGGGTCGTATCATGGTGTTATAGATTAATTCTTTTAGCGGATACTGCTTTCATTTCTATCTCTTTTCCCGTGGGAAGTTTTACCTTGTGCGGACGCGAGTCGCTGTTGACGACGTAGAGTACTCGCTTACCGTCTTTTGAGAGCCATTCGGCACCCTTGACCATGTGCTCCGTGCCGAAAACGGGAATGTTCGCTACGGGATTGTCGCCTTCGGGAATGAA
>JAGBDG010000227.1 GCA_017937625.1 Muribaculaceae bacterium
ATGCCGCTCACGCAGTAGTTCTCGCCACCGGCGGCTACGGACGCGCATTCTTCCTCTCGACCAACGCCATGGGTTGCAACGGCTCCGCCGCAATCCAGGCATTCAAGAAAGGTGCATACCTTGCTAACCTCGCCTTCACACAGATTCACCCCACATGTATCCCCGTTCACGGCGAAGACCAGAGCAAGCTCACCCTCATGAGCGAGTCGCTCCGTAACGACGGCCGCATCTGGGTACCCGCCAAGAAAGAAGACGCCGAGGCTATCCGCGCAGGCAAGAAGAAACCTACCGACATCCCCGACGAGGACCGCGACTTCTACCTCGAGCGCCGCTATCCCGCATTCGGCAACCTCTGCCCGCGTGACATCGCCAGCCGCGCCGCCAAAGAACGCTGCGACGCCGGCTATGGCGTAGGTACAGGCAACGCCGTCTACCTCGACTTCAAGTACGCTATCCAGCGCCTCGGCGAGGACGTCGTACGCGACCGCTACGGCAACCTCTTCGACATGTACCAGATGATCAGCGACGACAACCCCTACGAGACTCCTATGATGATCTTCCCCGCCAGCCACTACACAATGGGCGGCATCTGGGTCGACTACGAGCTCCAGACTTCTGTCAAGGGTCTGTTCGCTATCGGCGAGTGCAACTTCTCCGACCACGGTGCCAACCGCCTCGGTGCTTCCGCCCTCATGCAGGGTCTCGCCGACGGCTACTTCGTTCTGCCCTACACCATGCAGAACTACCTCAGCGACCAGATCAAGGTTCCCCGCTTCAAGACCACAGCTCCCGAGTTCGACGCTGCTGAGAAAGGCGTCCGCGAGCGCATCCAGAAGCTCATGGATATCAAAGGCACGAAGAGCCCCGACGAAATCCACAAGCGTCTCGGTCATGTGATGTGGAACCTCGTAGGCATGGGTCGTACCCTCCAGGGTCTTGTCAAGGCTCTTGACGAGATTGAAGAAGTACGCAAGGAATTCTACACCGATCTCCGCGTTGTCGGTCGCGCCGATGACCTCAACACCGAGCTCGAGAAGGCTCTCCGCCTCGAAGACTTCCTGGTAATCGCGAAGATGATGGCTATCGACGCCCTCAACCGCAACGAAAGCTGCGGCGCTCACTTCCGCGAGGAATACCAGACAGCCGACGGCGAGGCAGCACGCCGCGACGACAAGTACATGTACGTGAGCTGCTGGAAATACACCGGCGACACAGAGAAGCCTATCCTCATCAAGGAGCCCCTCAAGTACGAGGCTATCCAGGTACAGACACGTAACTACAAGTCATAATACTTAACCACGTGGCGGCGCGGCATCGCTCGCGGTGCTGCCGCCCCTACCAAAGAAAAAACGAAAAATGGAAAGTACAATCAGCGTAAAACTGAAAATTTGGCGTCAGCGTGGTCCTAAGGAAAAAGGACAGTTCGTTAACTACGCCCTTGATAATGTTTCCACCGGCTCAAGCTTCCTCGAGATGCTCGACATGCTCAACCAGCAGCTTGTAGAGAAAGGCGAAGAACCGGTAGTGTTCGATAACGACTGCCGCGAGGGTATCTGCGGTATGTGCTCGCTCTACATCAACGGTCACCCCCACGGTCCCGTTCAGGGCATCACTACCTGCCAGCTCCACATGCGCAAGTTCCACGACGGCGATACAATCACCATCGAGCCCTGGCGTTCGGCTGCGTTCCCCGTTATCCGCGACCTTATGGTCAACCGTAACGCGTTCGACCAGATCCAGCAGGCAGGCGGTTATGTATCGTTCAACTGTGGCGGCGCTCCCGACGCAAACGGCACGCCTATCAGCAAGGAAGTGGCAGACACCGCAATGGACTCCGCAACATGTATCGGCTGCGGCGCTTGTGTCGCTGCCTGCAAGAACGGTTCCGCTATGCTCTTCGTATCAGCAAAGGTCAGCCAGTTCGCTCTCCTGCCCCAGGGTCAGGTAGAACGCAAACGCCGCGCACGCGCAATGGTACGCAAGATGGACGAGCTCGGATTCGGCAACTGCACCAACACCGGCGCATGCGCCGCAGAGTGCCCCAAGAACATCCCGCTGAGCAACATCGCCCGTCTCAACCGCGAGTTCATCAAGGCAAAGTGCTCCGAATAATCTACGGACACCATACAATAAGAAACGCGTCCTTTCGGGCGCGTTTCTTTTATGTATTAAGCCAAGCGCCGGAGCGCCTGGCTATTTATTGTATCGTCAGATTCCGAGGTCTTTCTTGACAGCCTTGACCTTCTCGGCTGCGTCCTTGTTGCAGCGGGCGTAGTCGGCAAGGTCTTTCATCCTGTCGTGAACCTCGATGTAGAACTTGATCTTGGGTTCCGTGCCGGAAGGACGGATGGAAACCTTCGTTCCGTCTTCGGTGAAGAACTGGAGCACATTGGAGGTCGTCGGGAAATCGAGCTTGGTAATCTTGCCGTCGCGGAGGTCTGTGCAGTTAAGGTCGGCATAGTCCTTGACGATGACCACGGGACTTCCTGCGAGATGTTTGGGAGGATTGGCGCGGAAGTCGACCATCATCTTCTGTATTTCCTCGGCACCGGTCTTGCCCGGACGCACTACGCTGACGCCTTCTTCGTGGCTGTAGCCGTTCTTGAGGTAGATTTCCTGAAGCATCTTGTTAAAGTCAAGACCGCGGTCCTTTGCCCATGCGCAGCACTCTGCCATGAGTGAGATCGCGCTGACGGAGTCCTTGTCGCGGCAGAAATCCTCGGCGAGGAAGCCGTAGCTCTCTTCGCCGCCGCCAAGATAACGAGCGGTGCCCTCGAGGTCGCGGATAACCGATGCTATCCACTTGAAGCCGGTGTAGCAGTCGTACATCTTGATGTTCTGGTTCTCGGCGATAGCCTTGATGGTCTCTGTGGTGACGATGGTCTTCACGACATATTCGTTGCCATTGAGACGACCGAGCTCGCGGTTGCGGAGCATGATGTAGTTCAGGAGAATCATCACGATCTGGTTGCCGTTGAGAAGCTGGTACTCGCCGTTGTTGTCGCGGATCACGCAGCCGATACGGTCGGCGTCCGGGTCGGAAGCCATGATGATGTCAGCCTCAACTTCCTTGCCTTTGGCGATTGCCATTGCCATAGCCGAAGCGTTCTCTGGGTTGGGAGAATCGACTGTGGGGAAGTCGCCCGAAGGAATGTCCTGCTCCGGGACGTGGATGATGTTCTTGAAACCGTAGTTCTTCAGCGACTCTGGAACAAGCTTGACGCCTGTGCCGTGGATAGGAGTGTAGACAATCTTGAGATCGGCGTGACGCTTGATGACTTCAGGGTCGAGCGACAGCTTGAGGATGTCGGCGAGGAACTTCTTGTCGATATCCTCACCGATAATCTGGATGAGTTCGGGATTGCCTTTGAACTTGATGTCCTTCACCGACTTGATGCGGTTCACGTTGTCGATGATGTTCACGTCGTGAGGTGCGATAATCTGTGCGCCGTCGCTCCAGTAAGCCTTGTAGCCGTTGTACTCCTTGGGGTTGTGCGATGCGGTGATGTTGACGCCGCTCTGGCAGCCGAGCTGGCGGATAGCGTAGGAGAGTTCCGGAGTCGGACGGAAGGAATCGAAGAGATATACCTTGATGCCGTTGGCGGAGAATATGTTTGCCACAATCTCGGCGAACTTGCGCGAGTTGTTGCGCACGTCATGACCTACGGCTACGCTGATCTGGGGCAGATCGGCGAATGCCTCGTGCAGGTAGTTGGCAAGACCCTGGGTTGCGGCGCCTACGGTGTAGATGTTCATGCGGTTCGAGCCGGCGCCCATGATACCGCGGAGACCGCCTGTGCCGAATTCGAGGTCTCGGTAGAATGAGTCGATGAGTTCGGTTTTGTCGTCGGCATCGAGCATGCGGCGTACCTCGGCTTTCGTCTCGTCGTCGTAGCCGTCGCCAAGCCAGATTTCGGCTTTAGCCTTTATCTGGTCGAGAAGTTCTTTGTTGTCCATTATTATTAGTTATGTATTGAGTTTGTTTGTTCGTTATTTATGGTACGAGCAAAGTTAAACTTTTGCTATCAGATATACAAATTTTCATTGACGAAGTTCATGCCCCGATACTCACATTTTCGCCGAAAACGGCATTCGCATTCCCTTTTGGCGATTATTTTGGCGGTGAGTTGAGAATTAAGCGCTAACTTTGCAATATCAAACGGTTCAGGACGTTTTTAAATTATGAAACCGACCAATTGCACAACAATCATAGCTCTGGCGCTCTGCGTGGTGCTTGCCGCGTCGTGCCGCGGTCCTAAGCTCGCCACCGCCGACGAGCAGCTCGGGCGCGGCGAATACTTCGACGCCTCGAAGACTTACCGCAAAATCTACAACAAGCTCACAAAGAAGGAAGAACGTCCGCTCCGCGGCGAGGTGGCTTTCAAGATGGCGGAATGCCACCGTCATCTCAATCAGTTCCCCCGCGCATCTGCCGCATACCAGAACGCCGCCCGATACGGCTACGGCGACTCGACGCTCTACCTCTATATGGGTCAGATGCTTGCTGCGGAAGGCAAGTATGCGCAGGCTGCTAAGGCGCTCGAAACATATCTTGAATGGCACCCCGGCGACAATCTCGCCAAGAACACACTCGCCGGCGCGCGTCTCGCCGCAGAGAAGAAAGGCAAGACCCGCTACAACGTCCATCCCGCCAAACTTTTCAATACCCGTCGCGCCGACTACTCGCCCATGTACCTCGACAAGTCGCTCGACCAGATATATTTCACCACTACCGCTGAGAAAGTCAGCGGCACCAGGAAAAGCGAGATTACCGGCATGAAAAAGGGCGACATCTGGTTCTCGTCGAAAAACGAGCGCGGTGAGTGGAAGCGTCCCGAACCTGTCGAAGGCGAGCTGAACACCGAGCTCGACGAAGGCACGCCCTCCTTCACGCCCGACGGGCAGACCATGTACCTCAGCCGCGCGCGCCGCGAGCCCAACGCAAGCACAGGCGTGGAAATCTACACCTCGCAGCGCTCCGACGCCAAGTGGAGCGCGCCCGTAAAATTTGAGATTACAGCCGACACCATTTCGAGCTACGGACATCCCGCCGTGTCGCCCGACGGCAACTGGCTATACTTCACTTCCGATATGCCCGGAGGACAAGGCGGCAGAGACATCTGGCGCGTCAACCTTCGCGAGCGACAGGGCTCGCTCGAGAACCTCGGCGAGTGGATCAACACACCCGGCGACGAGATGTTCCCCTACGTCCGCACCGACTCCGTGCTCTATTTCGCATCCAACGGACATCCTGGCTACGGCGGACTCGACATTTTCCGTGCGGAGCTCACCAAATCCGGAGGCTGGAACGTGACGAACATGGGAACGCCGGTCAACTCGTCGGCTGACGATTTCGGCATCACCTTCGGCGAGGGCGAGAGCGGTTTCTTCAGCTCCAACCGGGGCGACGCGCGAGGATACGACCATATTTTCGCCTTCGAACTTCCTGAAATAAAGGTAACCATAAGCGGATGGGTGCTCGACAAGGACGAGGAGCCAGTCCCTAACGCCGTAATCCGCATCGTCGGAAACGACGGCTCAAACCAGAAACAGGTAGCCCGCAACGACGGTTCTTTCTCGTTCCCGCTCGACCGCGGCATCAGCTACGTCATGCTCGCCGGTGCCAAGGGATATCTCAACGCCAAGCAGGAATTCACCAGCGACATGGCTGAGGAAGACGCAGAGTACAGCGTCGACTTCATCCTCGCGTCGGTCAACAAACCCGTGGTCATCGACAATATCTTCTACGACTTCGACCGCGCCACGCTCCGCCCCGAATCGCAGGAGGCGCTCGACGAGATGGCGCAGATTCTGCGCGACAACCCCAACGTCACCATCGAAATGGCTTCGCACACCGACCGCAAGGGTTCCGTCGAGTACAACGACGACCTTTCGGCTCGCCGCGCCAAATCGGTCATTGACTATCTGATTTCAACAGGCATCCATCCCGACCGCCTGCAGAGCCACGGCTACGGCAAGTCGCGCCCTAAGACCATCACAAAGAAACTCGCGCGCCTATATCCGCAATTCAAGGAAGGTGACGTCCTCACAGAA
>JAGBDG010000228.1 GCA_017937625.1 Muribaculaceae bacterium
CCCTCACTCTTGAGAACGTCTACGCTGCCGGCACTATCGACTGCGCAGGTGCCAAAGGTCTCATCGTAAGCTCCGACAAGACCGACAAGGCTGTCACCGCCACCAATGTAGTAGCATTCAACTCGGGCGCCGACGCAGCTGCCAATAGCGTTGTCCTCACCGGCGAAATCAAGGTCGCTACTGCCGACACCAAGGCTGCTCTCATCGCTGAGGTTCAGGGCTGGGAAGCATTCAGCAACACTCTCTACTACGAAGGCTATCCCGCACTCAGCTGGCAGACCGACGCCACAACCGAAGGTCCCGTCACCGCAGTGGACAACATCGCAGTTGACGCTAACGCTCCCGTTGAATACTTCAACCTCCAGGGCGTACGCGTAGCTAACCCCGAAAACGGTGTATATCTCCGTCGTCAGGGCAACAAGGTATCGAAAGTCCTCGTGAAATAATCAGGAACATTCCTCCAAAGATAGAAAAGCCGGCAGCCGCCGGCTTTTTTTATGCCCTGTGCCGAAACAACTTTGCCGCCGCAGGGTTGTTGATGTCTTTAAAACTACTATTATGACAGACACCAAGACGAAAATACGGGTCGAGCGCGTCTACGCCGACCCTGAGGGTACTACCGGCGGCTTCCGCGTGCTCGTCGACCGACTATGGCCGCGCGGCGAGTCGAAAGCGAAGCTGCACTACGACCTATGGGCGAAGGACATCACGCCTTCTACCGAACTGCGTGAATGGTTCCACGCCGACAAGGCTGACCGCCTCGACGAATTCCGCAAACGCTACGAGGCGGAGCTCGAGTCCAGTCCCGACATGCCTGCCCTGCTGACGACGCTCAGGAAACACACCGACATTGTCCTGCTCACCGGCGTACGCGACGTCGCCGACAGCCATGTGCCCGTGCTTGAGGATTATCTCGAGCGACACCTGTAGTGCCCTCTCTATCCTGACCGTGGGGGAGTGAGACCGTGGTCCTGTGCGTGGAAGCAAAACAGAATGACACGCTTCCGTGTTATTCTTTTTGCAAACCACAAAACTACAGGATTATGAACAACTACACATCTCTCATCAACTCCGCACCCCTGGTAATGGTAGAATTTTTTGCCACCTGGTGTCCTCACTGCCAGGCTATGATGCCCGTCATCGCCCAAATCCGCGAGCTCGTGGGGTCGAACGCGGAGATATATCAGCTTGACGTCGACCGCAATCAGGAGGCTTCGGAAGCAAACGGAGTGGAGGCGACTCCTACCTTCATCATCTACCGCAACGGCGAGCCCGTATGGCGCTTCGCAGGCGAGATTGACGGAAACGTACTCCTCCAGAAACTCGAAAGCTTCATGAACTGAGCAGTGAAAAACGCCTCTCTCCTCTCCGATTTCCTTGAAGCTCTTGGCGTTCCGCACACCCGCGGCTATGCCGACCGGTGCTTCGGCGCGATGACCTTCAAGTCGCTGTTCGGCTTTGCGAAAGCGCTCGAAGGCTTCGGCGTCGAAAGCCGCGCCCTGTCGCTCGGCGACAAGGCAGCCGACCTGCCCAGGCTGCCGGTACCCTTCCTCGCCGCCACGCCCGACGGCTTCGCGATAGTGCTCGACGTGACGCCCGACAAGGTGGACGTACGCACATTCGAAGGTCCGAGAACCCTCACGCGCAAGGAATTTCTCGACCGCTGGACGGGCACGGTGCTCCTCGCGTCGCCAAAGGACAACGCATGCGAGCCGGAGCTGGGAAAACACCGCTTCCTCGAGGACGCGTACGCGGCGAAGAAATGGCTGATTGTCCTGAGCGCCGCGTTCATCTTCGTGTCGCTTTTTGTCGTCAAAGGCATCTATGCCCATGCCTCCACCGTCATGCTGACGCTAATCGACATCGCCGGTCTGTTCGTCACCTACCATCTCCTGCTCAAGAGTCTCAACATCCACTCCGCTACCGGCGACAGCATCTGCGGACTCATCGACCGCTCCGGCTGCCACACGGTGCTCAACACGAGCGCGTCGAGTTTCTTCGGGCTGTTCAGCTGGAGCGAGGTCGGACTGGCGTATTTCAGCGTCAGCCTCGCCATGCTCATGCTGTTCCCTGAGTACACCGGGAGTCTGGCGCTCATCAACGCCTGCTGCTGCCCCTTCTCCTTCTGGAGCGTATGGTACCAGAAATACCGCGCCAAGGCATGGTGTACGCTCTGCCTCATCACACAGGCATGCCTGTGGCTCTCGCTCGCATGCTACATATTCGGCGGATGGTTCAGGCACGCCTTCCCGCTCGGCATAGAATTCTTCATCATCGGCGCCGCGTATGTCCTCTCCCTCTTCTCGCTCAACGCCGCAACAACATACTTCACGGCTCATGAAAAAAATTAAGAAAATCGTATTTCCCGACTTGCCTGACGCACGCCAGCTGACGCCGCTGGAGATGAACAACCTCCATTTCAAGACTACGGACACACACTCGCCGGTACCGAAAAAGCCCGCGCCGGAGCAGAAACCCTGACACGCGGCGGCACGGTTTTCAGGATTGCGGTATCGGAGTACGATAAGTTAAAATATACTAACAAATATGAACTGCTTCCGAAGATTTGTTAAGCGCACGTCATTTTTGCGAAGCGTCATATTAATACTCACCGCCAAAGGCAGTAACTTTGCAGGATAGTAAAAGAAGACCAGAATAATCTATGTCGAATATACTCACCAATTTACCCGGTCAGCAGCTTGAGCGCTACGGGGCTTCGCGAGATGCCTTCACGCTCATCGACACAGCATCCCGCAGACTTATCCCGGTTACATGGGGCGACTTTGACACCCGCGTGACCAATGCCGCGTGCGCCTTCGAGATTCTGGGCATAGAGCCGGGCGACATGGTGGCGATTTTCACTCCCAACTGTCCCGAATTCATCTACACCGACTTCGCCTGCTACCGCAACCGCGCCATACCCGTGGCGATATATGCCACCAGCAGCCCCGAGCAGGTGAAATTCATCATCAACGACGCAGGAGCCAAGATTGCAGTCGTCGGCGACGCGTCGCACTACCGCACGGTGCGTTCCATAGCAAAGGAATGCCCCACACTGACAAAGATTCTCATCATCGACAGCAGCGTCGACATCGACAACGACGACCGCATGTCGCTCCACTACAGCGATTTCCTCGAGCTCGGCGCCGCCGCATCTCCCTCGTGCCGCAACGACGTGGCGCTCCGCGCCGCCGCAGCCACGCCCGACGATACCGCCACGCTGATATACACGTCCGGCACCACCGGCGAGCCAAAGGGCGCCATCCTGCCCCACAGCTGTTTCAACGCCGCTCTGGAGATGCACCGCATACGCCTCGACCGCCTCAGCGACAGCGATACCTCCGTGTCGTTCCTCCCCATGAGCCACATCTTCGAGAAGGCATGGGTCTACTTCTGCCTGAGCATGGGCATGCGCGGCGACATCAACCGCAACCCCAAGGAGATACAGGACGCCGTCCGCACGGCGCGCCC
>JAGBDG010000229.1 GCA_017937625.1 Muribaculaceae bacterium
CCAGATGCTCATCACTTCGCTTGACTACTCGAAATATGTAGGCCGTATAGCCATCGGTCGCGTACACCGCGGCGAGTTGCGCCAGGGTCAGGAAATCGGTCTGTGCCGCAAGGACGGAACGGTATCGCGCCAGCGCATCAAGGAGCTCCATACATTCGAGGGCATGGGACGCAAGAAGGTGGAGAGCGTGCCTAACGGCGACATCTGTGCTATCGTCGGTCTCGAAGGCTTCGAAATCGGCGATACCATCACTCTGCCGGACAATCCTGAGGTGCTGCCGCGCATAGCAATCGACGAGCCTACAATGTCGATGACCTTCACCATCAACGACAGCCCGTTCTTCGGCAAGGACGGCAAATATGTGACCTCGCGCCACATCGGCGACCGTCTTACCGCCGAACTCGACCGCAATCTTGCGCTTCGCGTGGAAAAAGGCGCCCGCGAGGACATGTGGACTGTCTATGGTCGCGGCGTGCTTCACCTGTCAGTGCTCATCGAGACCATGCGCCGCGAGGGCTACGAGCTGCAGGTAGGTCAGCCGCAGGTCATCGTAAGGGAAATCGACGGCGTGAAGTGCGAGCCTGTCGAGCTTCTGACCATCAACGTGAGCGAGGAATCCGCCTCGAAGATGATTGATATGGTGACCCGCCGCAAGGGCGACCTCGTGGCAATGAGCACCAAGGGCGACCGCACGCAGATGGAGTTCCAGATTCCTTCGCGCGGCATAATCGGTCTGCGCAGCAATGTGCTGACGGCATCGGGCGGCGAGGCAATCATGGCTCACCGTTTTCTTGAATACCAGCCGTGGAAGGGCGACATCGAGCGTCGCACCAACGGCTCGCTGATAGCCGTCGAGTCGGGCACCGTATACGCCTACGCCATCGACAAGCTCCAGGACCGCGGACGTTTCTTCGTGTTCCCGCAGGAGGAAGTGTATGCCGGTCAGGTCGTGGGCGAGAACGCCAAGGACAACGACATACCCGTCAACGTCACCAAGAGCAAGAAGCTGACCAACATGCGCGCGTCGGGCGCCGACGAGAAGGCGCGTATCGTGCCTCCTGTTGTGTTCAGCCTCGAGGAAGCTCTGGAATATATCAAGGAGGACGAATATGTGGAGGTGACGCCTCACCATATCCGCCTGCGCAAAATCATCCTCGACGAGACCGAGCGCAAGCGCGCCAACCGTCAGTCATAAACCTTTGAAATATGATGAAGTTCCGTCCCTTCAGCCTTAACATACGGGGCAGGCTTGTCGAATACGGCAAGCCGGTGGTGATGGGCATTATCAACTACACGGAAGACTCATTTTTCGCAGGCTCGCGCGCGGGTCTCGCGGACATAGGCGCCCGCGCCGCCGCCATGGTGGAGCAGGGCGCCGATATGCTTGACCTCGGGGCGTGCTCGACACGTCCCGGAGCCGCGCAGGTCGACGAAAAGACCGAGACCGAGCGTCTTGTCAGCGGTGTGCGGGCGATTCGCGGCGCTGTGGGCGACATGATACCTGTTTCCGTCGACACTTACCGCTCCGGGGCGGCACGTGCGGCGATAGAGGCGGGCGCCGATATCGTCAACGACATATCCGGCGGAGATCTCGACCCTGAGATGTTCGCCACCGTCGCCTCCTTGCGCGTACCTTATATAATAATGCATACGCGCGGAACTCCGGAAACCATGCAGACCATGACGGACTATGCCGACGTGACCACAGAAGTCGTTGCCGACCTCAGCCGCAAGCTCGGCAGGCTCGAGGAAGCCGGTGTCGCCGACGTCATCGTCGACCCGGGCTTCGGATTCGCCAAGACTCTTGAGCAGAACTACCGCATGCTCGCCGAACTCGAGCATTTCGCCATCCTCGACCGTCCTGTTCTTGTAGGACTTTCGCGCAAGTCGATGCTGACGCGCCTGCTCGGCATCAGGACCGAGGACGCACTCACAGCGACTGCAATAGCCGGTGCTCTTGCGCTCGAACGCGGCGCCTCCGTCCTCCGTGTCCACGACCCGCGCGAGGCGGCGCAGAGCATCGCCATCATCAACGCCTTAAACGCATGAGCCATGTTTGACCTCGGAGTAAAAGACATCATCGACATTCTGCTGTTCGCGATGCTCCTTTTCTACATCTACCGTCTGATGAAGGAATCGGGCACCATCAACATTTTCTACGGCGTTCTGGCGTTCATCGTGATATGGGCTCTTGCCTCCGAGATCTTCGACATGAAGCTGATAGGCACGATACTCGACAAGTTCATGGCTATCGGTCTGATAATCCTTGTGATAATCTTCCAGGAGCCGATAAAGCGCTTTCTTGTTGAGCTTGGCTCCCACCGCAGCATGCGCTTCCTGCGCAATATCTTCCACCACAGGCGCGGCGACGAGGACGCCGAGTCGCTGGCGTGGGTGATGCCGATAGTGTATGCGTGCATGAGCATGTCGAAGAGCAAGACCGGCGCGCTGATAGTGATAGAGCAGGGCATCAGCCTCGAGTCGTACGCGGCTTCGGGCGACATCATAGACAGCAACATCAATACGCGCCTGATAGAGAACATATTCTTCAAGAACTCGCCTCTGCACGACGGCGCGATGGTCATAGCCCGCAACCGGATAGAGGCTGCGGGCTGCATCCTGCCCGTGAGCCACGACAGCGATGTGCCCCGGACGCTCGGACTGCGCCACCGCTCGGCGCTCGGTATCGCACAGGCTACCGACGCTTTCGCCATCGTGGTCAGCGAGGAGACCGGCAATATCTCTGTGGCTCACCGCGGCAAACTCGCCACGCGTCTGAGCTCGACCGAACTCGAGCACAGGCTCAACGCTATCGCGATTACTTCCGTTATGTAAAGCGAGCCGAACTGAGGCGCCCTTGTGAAAGGGTTTGTTTTGAAAGATTTAAAACTAAAGCTAACGAATATTAATGTTTGTTAAAACTCAGGACTGACTTCTTCTAATTAAAAAATATTATTTAATTTTGAACGTCAGCGAGAGCCTCTATGTGAAATTATTTAAACGAAGCTCTTGTAACGCGTTCAGCGGCTGTCAGTTAACATACAAACAGTATCAACATACCATAAAAGACAGAAACATAAAACCAACCGGGGCGCTCAGCTCCATCTTAACAAAAAGTAAAAGACAAAACAATAAGAATAGAAATGCCTGACAGCAGCTAAATTGCTGCAGACGGCAGAAAGCAAACCAAACCAACAAAATCCTTTATGAGAAAGCATCTATTATCAGCCGTGCTTCTGATGTCGGTACTTCCGTTGCCCGCCGCATTTACGGCATCGGCAGCGCCCGAACCTCAGCAGCAGGGTCAGACAGCATCCACAATCATGGGTACTGTCCTTGATGAAAACAATGAGCCAATCATTGGTGCCAGTGTAATGCAGGCAGGTGTGAAAGGCAATGCAGTCGCCACCGACGTGTACGGTCATTTCAAACTGCAGGTACCCCGCGGCTCCAAACTGAGTGTCAGCTATGTAGGCTACAAGACAGCTACCGTGGCAGCCGCCGACGGAATGACCGTCTATATGGAGCCGACCACAGAAGTTCTCAACGAACTTGTGGCAATCGGTTATGGCTCGCAGAAGCGCGCCAATCTCACCGGCGCAGTCGCTACAGTAGATGTATCGCGCGTTATGGACAGCCGTCCTGTACAGGATGTCACCCGTGCCCTCCAGGGTGCTATACCCGGTCTTACCATCACCACGAACAACGGTGACTTCAACGCTACACCTTCAATCAAGATCCGTGGTACAGGTACTCTCTCCAACAACCAGACTTCCGATCCTCTCATCGTTGTCGACGGTGTTCCTGTTGACGACATGTCGAACCTCAACCCCGAGGATATCGCCGAGATTTCGGTACTTAAGGACGCATCTTCCGCAGCCGTGTACGGTACACGCGCGGCATTCGGTGTCATCCTCATCACAACCAAGAGCGGTGTCTCCAAAGATCACGTGACCGTCAAGTACGTCGACAACTTCGCATGGAGCAACGCTTCATACTATCCTAACTTCAACAACACAGTCGACGACCTCGAGACAGCCCTTCAGGGACTTGCACGCGGCGCAGGCTCCACTTCGTCCGAGATATTCGGTATGAACTACTGGGATGTTCTTCCCTATGCACGTGCATGGCAGGAGCAGCACGGTGGCAAGCAGTACACAAGCGCCGTAGAACTTAAGCCGTTCGAGAGCTGGGACAACGTAGGCGACTACGCAATCCTGCCTGACGGTAAGTGGGTACGCTACGCCGACTGGAACACAGGCAAGACTCTGTTCCAGACAGCTCCCTCACAGAAGCACAACATCAGCCTCGAAGGCTCGTCGGGCAAGACATCCTACCGCATCAGCTTCGGCTATGACCACAAGGAAGGTCTGATGCGCTATAATCCCGAGCAGCTGTCCCGCTACATGGTGAACGCTTCGGTACAGACCGAAATCTTCTCATGGTTAAAGGCAGGCGGTCGTATGTCGTACTTCAACCGCACATTCAAGGAGCCTAACTGGACCCGCAACTCCTACCAGTACATGTGGCGTTTCCCGTCGTTCTTCGAGACCTACGGTTATGTGAAGGATGAAGCAGACCAGCCTCTCTATTTCCGTAACGAGATGGGTGTTCGCGAAGGCGCTCACACCGATGCTACCCGCACGAACCAGACCCGCATGCAGGGCTGGCTGCAGGCTGAAATCATAAAAGGACTTACAGTTCAGGCAGACTTCACCTACGAAGTACGCAACATGTCGTATGACTCCGCCTATACACCTATGACAGTGTGGAACAACTGGTCAGCGGAGCCGTTCACAAAGTTCACATCCCCGTCTCCTGCTGGTACTACATCGACCCGTCAGGCATACCGCAACGACCTGTACACATTCAATGTCTTCGCTACATACGCAAAGACTTTCGCAGAGAAGCACAATCTCAAGGTTATGGTCGGCGGTACTGCAGAACGCAACGAATACGACAATTTCTATGTCCGCCGTTCGGGTCTCCTCGACTACTCCCTGCCGAGCCTTAACCTCACCGACGGTACTACTTACTCAACATCAGCTGACCAGCGTCATCGCGCTACCGCCGGTTTCTTCGGTCGTGTCAACTACGACTACAACGGCATCTACCTCCTGGAGGTGAACGGTCGCTACGACGGATCGAGCCGCTTCCCCGCAGCTGACCAGTGGGCATTCTTCCCCTCGTTCTCTCTCGGCTACCGTTTCTCCGAGGAAGGCTACTTCAAGCCCCTCAAATCGTGGTGGAGCAACGGTAAGGTGCGTTTCTCCTACGGACACATCGGCAACGAGGCAGTCGGCAACAATATGTTCATCTCGACAATCTCGCCCATCACGGCAGGCAACGTACACTGGCTGCAGAACGGTCTTAAGATCAATGAAGCAGGCATGCCTACTCTCGTATCCTCGTCTCTGACATGGGAACGCGTCGTTACCACCGACGTGGGTATCGACCTCGGCTTCTTCAACAATGAGCTTACCTTCGGCTTCGACTGGTACCAGCGCGAGACCAAGGACATGCTCGCTCCCGGTCAGGTACTTCCCGCAGTGCTCGGCGGCAGCGCACCCTACACCAACGCAGGTTCGCTCCGCACTCGCGGCTGGGAAATCTCTCTGGGCTGGAATCACAGCTTCGGCGACTGGGACGTATATGCGAACTTCAACCTCGCAGACGCCCGCACCAAGGTCACCAAGTGGAACAACCCGAACAACCTCCTGTACACCTATCAGCCTGAATCGTCATCGTACACCGAAGGTCAGTACTACGGCGACATCTGGGGCTTCGAGACCGATCGCTACTTCGAGGAGAGCGACTTTACCGGAAAAGTATATCTGACCGATGACAACGGTAATTTAGTATTAGATAAAGACGGCAACACAATCTGGACAGGCTCATGGGTCTATGCTGACGGCATAGCAGACCAGAGCGGTCTTGAGAACCTTGCAGGCTTCCACTACGGACCCGGCGACGTGAAGTACAAAGACCTCAACGGCGACGGCGTCATCAATAACGGTGACCCCAATATGGTAGACCCTGTGACCGGTGAAAAGATTCCAGTCGGGACCCTCCGCAATCATGGTGACCTTAAGGTAATCGGTAATGCAATGCCCCGCTTCGAGTACTCGTTCCGCATCGGCGGCGCATACAAGGGCTTCGACCTCGACCTCTTCTTCCAGGGCGTAGGCAAGCGCAACATGTGGGCGACAGGTTCTATGACGATTCCTATGGCAGCCAGCACCCTCGGCACTTTCGAGCACCAGCAGTCGTATAACCACTATGACGTGGAAGTCAACGAAGCAAAACATGAATATAAAGTTGTAGGTTACAATGTCGATCAGAACAACATGTACCCGAACATGGTAGGTGGATCAGGTGCAGTCAACGGTACCATCAACAACATCGGTCGTGGTACAGCCAACTTCTACCCGCAGAGCCGCTACCTCCTCAACCTCGCATACCTCCGTCTGAAGACCCTTACCTTCGGCTACACACTTCCTTACGACCTGACATCGAAGGCTCTTATCCAGCGTGCACGCATCTACTTCTCGGCTGACAACCTCGCCGACCTTTACAACGGCGTACGCAAGTACCACATGGATCCGGAAATCACAC
>JAGBDG010000230.1 GCA_017937625.1 Muribaculaceae bacterium
ATATCGCGATAGCTGTTGCGGTCTACATTGTTGAAGACGACAAATTTATCGAACAAAGTTTTGATATTCGCCGCCTTGATTCCGGCGCCGGTATTATAGACGTCGATGACAAGATTCCCGTTCTCGGGATGTGATATGCTAACACGTATCTCGCCGCCTTCGGGCGTATATTTCAGCGCATTCGAAATCAAGTTGTTCACGATTTTGCCAAGACTGGACATATCAGTATTCCAGCGCAGTCCGGATGCATCGTTATGCGATATGAACGTGATGCCGCTTTCCTGCGCAATCTGGTCGTAGGAACTTACCCAGCGCTCGAACATATAATCGGTAAGCACCGGCTGCAACCGCAATCGCGTGAAATTGCCTTCCTCCATATTGCGCACTTCGAGTATCTCCTCGACAAGTTCATTCAGCCGACGGCTGTGGCAACGGAGCGACTCGATGTACGGTTCGAGCTTCTTCTGCTGCTCCTCATCTGTGTTCTTCTGCAGGATGTCGCACATCGCCATAATCATTGTCAGGGGCGAACACAGCTCGTGGGTAATGTTTGTAAAAAACTCCAGACGATCGACGTGAAGCCGCTCCTGCTCATTCTTATATAGGGTAGACTCCATCTCGCGGTGCTTGCGCTGCATCACTTTGTGATAGCGCACCAGAATTATCGCGACGATGATGACAAACAGCAACGCATAGCACACCATCGCCCACGGACGGGCGTACCACGGATGATATACGACAATAGGCAAAACGTTCTCGACGCCCGACTCAGCTGTCGCATCTGTACTGCTGCGCACCTTCAACCGATATTCGCCGGGCGGCAGGTTCTTGAATGACGCATCGGCGTTAGCTCCGGCATTCACCCACATATCATCGTATCCCTCAAGCTTATACCAATAGTTTATAGTCTCGCTGTTCACATAATCCAGAGAAGCGAACGAAAGACAGAGCGTATTCTGATCGTAAGCAAGGCGAAGCACTCCATCGTCGCTGCACAGAAGACCGCTGGTATCCTCCACTCCATTGACCTCAAGGGAAGTAAAAAGCACAGGTGCATTAAACTTCTCGGTACTTGCCTTCTCATACATTCCTGATTTCAATATGGTTATACCATTGAGAGCACCAAAAATCACATTTCCGTCGTAAGGCGACATATATCCGGCATTATCGCAGTATTCATTTATGCCTCCCGCCGGCTCCGACACACTGTATAGCGACTTGCTGCCGGAGTTATACAGCGCAAGCCCTTTGTTTGTGCTCAGCCATACATTTCCGCGCCCGTCGGGGATGATAGCATGTATCATGTCGTTGGCAAGACCTTCGTTACGTGTAACAACTTTGAGCAATTCGGGCGCCTGCGGATTGCGGCAATCGAGAATTCCGGCGCCGGCGCTCGAGCCGAAATACAGCATTCCGTCGCCGCTGTACGTGAGGCAGATGATATCCCCTATACCGGGCAGTGTGTCTGTCACAGGGGTGAGGAAACTATATTCGTAAGTATTGAGATTAAATCGGACAATGCCCAGACCGCCGCGGCAACCTATATACAGACAGTCGCCGCGATCCCACGTTATTGAATAGATTTCATCGCATATATATTTCCCGTTGCGGAACATAAATTTGTCGGTGCGCACAATCTTATCGGGGCTCTTTCCATCCAGAACAGCACGCACAAGACCCGTAGAAGGCGATGCAAGCCATAGCACAGTGTCGTTCTGCTCATATATATCGTGTATATTGACTATGTCTTTGCCATAAAGATTGACCGGCGTGCGGTCCTTGCCGTGAAAATAAGATATACCGGGTCCGTACGAGGCCACCCATACCCGTCCGGAATGGACGAGGCTTTCCTTTATGGCAAAAATCTGGTCGTTGGGCAGTCCTTCAGTCTTGCTGATACGCGTTATGCGCGACTGCGGTATTTCGTCCATATCTGTCACCGACTGGTAGTCCGAAATAACGAAAAGTCCGTTACCCTTGGTTCCGATCCACAGATTGTCATCTATATCCGTATAGAAAGTTCTGATCGGTTTCGACAGTCTGCCGACAGCCGACGAGCGTATTGTGGATATGCGTGAATCTTTCTCCACAAACCTCTGCAGTCCGCGACCGTCCGTACCGACCCAAACTATAGGCTGGCGGGAGTCGTGCATTATATGGAAAACACCCGTTTCTGTATAGTTGTACTCTCCCTTGTATCCGTTTGCGGCACTCAGGCGCAGCACGCCGAGCGGTGCCACACTCACAAGTATGTCGTCATCAAGACGCGTGATGCCGGATATTACGTCATAATCCTGAATCATCCCGCTCACTGAGGCGATATAGTCGACTGTCTGCGTATTCTGGTTGTGGTGGTACAGCCTACCATTACCGTCTATATAGAAAAAGCCCGTGTCGCTTGCGAAAACAGTGCCCATGGGCGCTTCATGCATCCGTACCTTTTCCCATGAAAAATGAGCCTGCCCCTCACCATAACCTTTAGAAAAATCGTACTGCACCTTATAGGCATATTCTGCCTTCGGGAAAAACCACACCGTGTTGTAACCTGCAATCACGATACGGCAAGGGGACAGAACTCCGACCCATTTCGGAATCGGCAGCCGGGTAAATTCATGGGTCTCGCGATTGTAGTACATGCATTGTCCGTCATATCCCGAAGTGAACACGTTTCCAAGCGTGTCGGCTGCTGTGGTATATCGTTCACCCCTTATGTCAGGGTGATGCTCGAGACAGCGCAGCTCACGAGTGGAGAATTTGTCAAATCCCATGGTGGTGAGCACCCACATGACATCCGGTTCAGCGCACCTGAGTTCGGATATGATATTCCCCGAAAGACTCGACGGATTATTGAATTCGAACCTGAAAACTTTCACATGTTTACCGTCGTATCGGTTCAGACCGTCGTACGTTCCGCACCAGATGAATCCCTCACGGTCCTGTTCCATCATCATGACACTGTTGTTCGACAGTTGCTCTGTGTGCGGTGCGACCTCAAGCGCATACGGCGATGCAACTACGCCGCAGGGCGCAAGAAAGCATAATAACTTCATTACAGCGACAATGATGGCTCTTCTCATTTTGTTATTCATGGATTTGACGGCAAAATTATATGCACTGCGGCATTGCTTGGTATTAAATAATGACATTTTATCACTGAATAATGACAGGCATGCGTAATTGTCACCACTTCCTACTTTCACTGCAATTTTTACCACTCTTTATCAGATTTGCACAACCGCACACGCCTGAACCGAACGGTGTGTCACGCACCCGAAAGAAATAAGCAGAATCTAATAAGCAAAGACAAAGTCCGATTAGCCGAAACGTTTTTCCCTCTGGAATAGATTTTAAACGTATGCGTTTCGCAGATTACAGATATAAGAGAAAGAACCAGCTGCTACGATGCTGGTTTAGCATGCGTCGCGAGCCGGCGGAAGGGGCTATATCTCATAGAAATGCGACCGGTCGACTCCGCAGACCGGACAGACAAAGTCAGCCGGCAGGTCTTTATCGGATTCAACCACGTAGCCGCACACGTCGCACTTGAATTTACGCACTTCTTGTTTGGAGGATACCTATTCCGACTCCTGGGGTGTCCTGTAGGTCGGGGCATTTTCAGGCGCATTTCCTTTTATCACTCTGTGGTAGTATGCATATGTCATAGGCGTACCGCTGCCTGCATATGAGCCGACAAGCTTGCCGATAACAATCACATGCGTGCCGCAGTCGATAAAATTAACAGCGTCAAGAATAAGACGACCGCAGAAACTGCCTCTGACTGCCGGCGTACCGTCAAGCTCGTCGTAGCCGAAATCTGCATATTTGTCGGCATCACGTGAAGACCGGAATCCGAAGGAACTGATAATCATCGGGACGGTATCCTCGGATATTATGGATATGCTGAATCTCGGATTCTTCTTTATGCAATCAAGAGTATAGTTCTTTTTGTTGAGGCATATTGCCAGAGACGGATTCTCACTTGTCACCTGAAAACAAGTGTTGATAATACAGCCCGCGGGCTTGTCGTCGGAAATGCATCCCACGACATAAAGCCCGTAGGTTATATTGTATAATGCATTGCTGTCCATCCTATGCCTTATCAATAGTTCTTAGCTTCTATTTCGAAGAAGCTGCGTTTATGCTTGCATACCGGACATACCTCAGGCGCCTTTTTGCCGATATGAATATGCCCGCAATTACGGCAAATCCATACCGTGTCGCCTTCGCGCGAGAACACGATGCCCTCCTCGATATTCTGCAGCAGACGGCGGTAGCGCTCCTCATGGTGCTTTTCAATGGCAGCCACCGCGCGGAAGCGATGCGCAATCTCCGGGAATCCCTCTGCATCGGCTTCTTCGGCCATCTTTGAATACATGTCGGTCCACTCGTAGTTTTCGCCTTCTGCGGCAGCCTTCAGATTGTCGGGAGTTTCCGATATCTCGCCTCCGTTAAGCAGTTTGAACCACAGTTTTGCATGTTCCTTCTCGTTGTTGGCTGTCTCTTCGAAGATTGCTGCAATCTGTTCGTACCCATCCTTACGTGCCTTTGAGGCAAAGTAAGAATACTTGTTGCGAGCCATCGACTCTCCTGCAAAAGCCGTCTGGAGATTTTGCTCGGTCTTTGTTCCTTTTAGTTCTTTCATTTTTCTATCTTTATTTTTATTTGTTGATAATATGTTCTGCTTGCTTCTTCCGACATGAAGGACAATACTCGACTATTGCGGATTCCCCAAAGACGAGGCTTTCTACCTTAAATAGAGGTAGACCGACGAGCCGGTGCTGCACATCTTCCCGCACTGGAATCTGAAAGGGCACGAAGGTGAAACCATCGACGTATGGGCGTACAGCAACTGTGACGAGGTAGAACTTATTGCCAACGGCAAGAAACTCGGCAGAAAAACAATGCCTGTGAACGGACATCTGTCATGGACAGCGACATACAATCCGGGGCTACTGAAAGCCATCGGCTACAGGAACGTCATCGCGGCAGATAACAGGGATGTGGCAGGGTTTACAGTCGAAGTACACGACAGCAAAGGCAGATTCGTGCCCGACGCCGACATCGATATAGACGTTGAGCTGCAAGGCGCAGGGCGCATTCTGGGCTATGGCAACGGAGACCCTGCATGGCAGGATGCAGAACGTCCCGAGTCTCCCTGTTCGGCAAGGCTCAGGACGTTCAACGGTCTGGCGCAAGTGCTGGTGCAGTCGACTTCCGATGCCGGCGACATTTCATTAACGGTATCGTCTCCCGGCATCATACCGTCGGGGCACACCATCACGTCTGAGACTATTCTTCCGAATCAATCATCTCAAGGGCGAAAATGTATGCGCCGATAGAGATTGCCTTCGAAGCACCGAGTTTTGAGATCGCTACGCCCGTGCGCTTCATGGGGTTGTAAGTCACAGTTTCTTCGCTTCCGTAGATTTTCAGCGGACGCGAATCTCCTACAACGAATTTGGCAAATTCGAGTTCGTCGTCAAGGTCGAAGACACGCATCTGAACGCGCGTCACATCGTCGCCGTCGATAGTCTTCAGTGTCGAACGCATCTCATCGAGAAGACTCGGCATAATAAATTTTGACGCTCCGGTGAGACCGCCGCCAATGACGACGAGGGAATCCGTGAGCGAAACGGCGATAGCCATAGCATTGCCCGCCTCGCGACCGAAGAGAGCGAACGCCTCGCGCGCAGCCTCCTGATCGCCTTCCTTCGAGCCTTCGGCGATTTTGAAGATGTCGTATGGTTCGAGCCCTGAGACATAGCAACCCGACAGACGGGCATATTCACGCTTGACGGCGCGGATTGCCACACCTTCTTCGGCGATAATGCCTGGCAGACGTTTGTTGGGCAGACAGAATGTTTCTATGCAGCAGTTGTTACCAAGGTTTATCTGTCCGTTTATCACCGAACCGATGCCGAAGCCCGTGCCGAAAGTGTATCCTAAAAGATTGGTGTACGTCTGCGTGCCGCCGAGTTCTTTCACACGGCGGTTTATGTCCGGCAGAATGCCGCCCTTAGCCTCTCCGAGAGCGAAAAGGTCGCCGTCGTTGTTGATGAACACCGGCAGTTTCAGTTCTCTGCGGAGGAACGGTCCGAGCGCAACACCGTCGCGGAACGACGGGAAGTTAGGCAGGAAACCGCCTATGATGCCGCGTCGGTAATCAGCCGGACCGGGGAAGGCGAAACTTATAGCCACAGGTGACTCGTCGAGCTTTTCCATTACCTCGCGGAAACCACGGAGCATAGTCTGCAGGCAAGTATCGAGATTCTGGGAATTGGAAGGGTATGTTATCGGATCAATGATAAAATCATAGCCGCGCATGGCGCTGAACACGAAGTTGGTTCCGCCTGCATCGAGTGTTATTACAACTCGGCTGTCGTTGCGATACATAATTCTGGTATTTATTGGATTTAAGGGATATACACTGAAATAAGCTCACCTTTACCGCTTATCCGGACATTCTTGACCGACGCCGGAATCAGCACCGTCCGTCCCTGCGGTACAGAAACACTGTCGCCGTTGCAGTCGGAAACCGAAACTTCTCCGGCAGTGGAAATAAGGATGGTGAAAGAGTCGCGGTCGGCGAGATCTATATGCATTTCGCCATCGATGCTGACAAGGTCGGTGTGGAAATAGGGACAATGAACCACAGGAGCAGCGGTGCCGGGAGCAGCGCTGATGTTCACCGGACGCAGATATGTTGTAGCGTCATATTTTATAGCCTCCTGCGCCTTGTCGACATGCAGCTCACGCAGATTGCCGGCGGCATCTCTCCGGTTGTAGTCGAAAATACGGTATGTTACATCGCTCGCCTGCTGAATTTCAACCAGGAAATTGCCCTGCCCTATGGCATGGACACAACCGGCGGGAAGAAAGAACACATCGCCGGGCTTAGTGAAATATTTACAGAGAGCATCCACGATGGTGGAGGTTTCTATCTTGCTCCTTATGCTCTGTGGTGTTTCCTGCGACGTAAAACCGTCGTAGAGGTATGCGCCGTCCTCGGGGGCGACACAGTACCACATCTCGGTCTTGCCGCGCTTGCCTTCAAGGCGGGCACCCATTTCGTCGTCGGGATGAACCTGGATGGAAAGATCCCTTTTGGAGTCGATGAACTTTATCAGCAGCGGGAACTGACCGGCATATTCGCGCATAAGCCGTTCGCCCATGATATCACTGCCAAAATCGTTCAGCAAAGAATTGAGCGTACGTCCTTTGTATGGTCCGCGGTCGACTACGGACTCATGTCCGGGCATAGGCGACAGCTCCCAGCTTTCGCCTATGTCGTCGCCCTGCGACGGCAGACCTTTGAACCGGGCTATCCGATCTCCGCCCCAGATAAGGTGGACGAAGACGGGGTC
>JAGBDG010000022.1 GCA_017937625.1 Muribaculaceae bacterium
TCGCGGTAGATGACGCGCATCCACTGGCGGTCGGCGTCGCTGACCGACGAGTTGTCCGACGAGTAGAAATTCTGCATGCGCTCCGTCACCATGGTGCCGTCCTGTGTTTTGGGGGCATTGCGGTCGGTGCGGCTGCGGCGGACAACGCCCTGGCTCGCTTCCTGGGCAGTGAGCTCGGGAACGGTTACGGCTATGGCGAGGGCTGCAAGAGCTATTTTGATGAAATCTGACATGGTTCTTCCGTATGATGATAGGATGTTTACTTAGTTGATAATGACTTCCATGGGCGAGAGGTCGCGGCTGATGCCGTCGGGTCCCTTGGCGCGTATTTTGCTAATGTAGAAGCGCTTGCCGCGCGAGAGGCGCTGGAACTGCTGTTTCTGTCGGGGCGAGAACGACGCGCCCTGACTTACCTCGGGCATGGCATTGCCCGACGAGTCGAAGAACACAGTCTCGAAGCCTTCGACGGTGAACGGCGTGTCGAGCAGACCGTCGTCGATAGCCGCCTGAAGCCCTTCGGAGGCGAGAAGGAGCGCCTTCTTGAACGGCTTGCCGCCACGGTAGTGGTCGACGTTGCCGCTGGCGTCCTTGAAGGCTATGAACGGCGTCGGATCGGGCAGCTTGCGCACGCGGAAAGTTGTGGAAGCCATGGTGACGGAATGACCGTCCATATTGGCGGTGACGGTAACTACGGCGTTGTCGCCTACCTTGGCGGGACGAGCCACCCAATGGTCGCCCTGACGCGAGAGCGTGCCGTTGGTCATCGAGGCGGAGATGTCGCCCATTGCCACGCCTGGCACAGATATGCTTACGGGGTTGTCGATACCGGCATAGAGCACGTTCATCATCGTCGCCGAGACGGTAGCCATAGGCTCGATGACGGTGTACGAGGATTCAAAGTCGTGGCGCGTTGTGGAACCGTCGCCGTGCTTGACCTCAAGCCAGCCTTTGTATGTGAAGTTGCCGGTAGAACCCGTGCTGACTTCGTATGTCCCGGTGTTGTCGGTGAGCGCTTTGCCTTCGATGTATATCTCGGGTCGCTGAGTAGTGTCGACGGCGGCGAGAACGATGTTCGCCGAGTATTTGCCGCCGCGCATGACAAGACGTGACTGCGGGAGGACATAAGCGTTGAGCTCGTTGACGCGGACGTCGCCGGCGTCGACCTGCGAGAGGAGAGAGCTGAGTGCCTCGCCCTCGGCATATAGAATGTCGCTCTGCAGCTTGGTGAGTATCGTTATGGCTGCCACTACGGGCTGCTGCTCGAACTTTGCCTCCTCCCATGTCGACGGCGTAAGGGTGCCGGCGCGTGTGATGTCGGCGGTCGAGAGTGTCTCGGCGATGGACTTGCGCTTGAGCGAGTCGGGGATAAGCGCCGCCACATACTCGCGGTAGCGGTCGACGCGCTCGCGGAGAGTTTTGCCGCGCGGATGCGTGGGGGAAAGCATGACCACCGCAGCTGACTCAAGGTCGTCGCGGTTGAGTATGTTGTCGGGGTCGCCGTCCTTGCCGTCTGCCTCCTCCACAATCATCTGCTTAAGACTGTCGACATAGCAGTAAAGCCCGGCGGTTGTGCGCCTCACGTCGCTTGCCTTCTCGAGCCATGCGGTAGCCTTTCCAGGGTTCTGCGCCGCGAGGCTCTCGAGCTGGCTGAAGACCGCGCCGTTGCGCTGCCCGTAGTTCTCGTTGGAACGGTTGAGTCCCTGATGCACCTGCGTGAAGCCGTCAAGGACGTCGCTGCTGACATTGAGCGCGAGCATAGCCGTCAGAACGATGTACATGAGGTTGATCATCTTCTGACGGGGTGAAAGCCTGTTGTTGTTTGCTCCCATCTGTGCTGCCCGTTAGAATGACTGATTGTTGCCTCCGTTAGCCGCCTGACGCGTTGCTTCGGGGTTGTGCTGTGTGTGCGCGCCGTTGACGGGTACGCCGTCGATGTCGACGGGCGTCATGCCGGGGCGGTACATGTTGACGGTCATTGCCTTTATCATGCGCTCGTAGATAGAGTTGAGCTGCTGCATATAGCGAGCCATCTTCTCGGTTTCCTCGCAGTAGCGGGCGCTCTGGTTGGCGCTCTTCTCGTACATGTCGCGGATGTCCTTGATGCCGCGGTTGACGCGGTCGATAGCCTCGAGCTGACCCGAGACGCTGCGGAGCTGGAGCTCGTAGATGGTGTTCAGACCGCCGATGTTATGGTGGAGCGCCTGCATCTGGTCGACGTAGCCGCGCGAGCTTTCGCTGATGCCCGCCGCGTTGTCGGTGATTGCGCGGTAGCTGTCGAGAAGCACTGCCGACACCTCGTTAAGGGCGGCTGTGGTGGTGCGGAGCTGCTGCATCTCGGCTGTGATGGCGTTTAGCTGGTCAAGGTACTGCTGCGATGCCGTATTGATGTCCATGGCAGGCAGCGGAGCTGCTGGAACGGTTGTGGCGCCTGCCTGAAGCTGACCGCCTGCGACTACGGTACCGCCGAAATTGTTGCCGGTGATTCCCGGGGCGTCCTTGTCCTTGAGTGCGGGGAACACGTCCTCCCAGTTGTATTCCTTGGGCGGACGGTCGAATGCCGTCAGCACGAACATCAGCACTTCCGTGCCCATGCCTATTGAGAGCAGCGCGTTGCCGCCGGGGAGGTGCAGGATTTTGAAAAGCGCGCCCCAGATGACGATTGCAGCGCCTATGGAGTATGCGAAGTTGAAGAACCGCTGTCCTTTCTCGCTGCTGATGAACTGGCTTATGACGTTTTTATATGCCTGGTATCTTGTCATTGTTGTCTTTCGGTTAGGGGTGTGTTATCTTTTCTTGTTCTGTTTCTGTCCTTTGGCGAATCCTATCTGCGTGCGGACGCAGCGGAAGCCGATGTAGGAGCGCTGCTCGTTCTGGTACTCCCACATGCGGAGGTCGGAGCGGATATTGTGGGCTACGTCTTTCCACGAGCCGCCGCGTATTATCTTGCGCTTCATCTTGTATGGATCCTCCACAGCTGCGTCGTAGCGGTACTCGGGGTTGAGGTCGCCCGTGAGTCGTCCGACGCTCTCGGTGAACGCCGTCGACGTCCATTCGCTGACGTTGCCCGCCATGTCGTAGAGTCCAAAGTCATTGGGCGCGTATGTGCCGACACGCGAGGTGATGACGTGTCCGTCCTTGACGTAGTTGCCCTCTTGCGGCTTGAAGTTGGCGTAGAAGCATCCGCGGTCGTCGCTCATGGTGAGGTCGCCGTCCCACGGGTAGGAGTTCTCGTCGACTCCGGCGCGTGCGGCGTACTCCCATTCAGCCTCGGTGGGGAGGCGGTAGGGCTCGATGTAGATGCCGTCCTTGCCGAGCGAGCGACGGAGGTAGTCGGTGCGCCAGTTGGCGAAGGCGTTAGCCTGCTCCCAGCTTACGCCGACCACGGGGTACTCGTTATAACCTCCGTGGGCGAAGTACATGCGCACGTAGGGTTCGTTGTAGGAGTTCTCGAAGTCGTTGACCCATGCGGTTGTGTCGGGATATACGTTGACGATGTAGGTGTTGAGGAAGTCGTACTCGCCCGTCAGTCCGCGGGTGATGGTCTGGCGGACAATCTCGCCCTCCTCGTTGATGTATGCGGTGTCCTTCGAAATCTGGGGAACATCGGTAGGCACGGGGCGGTCGGTATTGTACTCGCGTCGGCGCGGGTCGAGACGGTTGCGTCGGCGCGAAGCCTCCGTCTGGTTGTAGATTTCATAACGGTAGTTGAGCTGAGCTGCGTCGAGCTCGCGGACTCCGGTTATGGGATTGGTCTTGTAGACGCTCTCTATTGCCCGGAGCTCGTCCTCGTTGGGGTTGCGCCAGGGTATGGGCTTGTTCCAGTTGAGA
>JAGBDG010000023.1 GCA_017937625.1 Muribaculaceae bacterium
CGCCCGTCTTCAACGAAGCAGGCGAAGTGCTACGCTGGCAGGCTGACCCCTCCAACCTCCTGAACCCATACGCTGCTACCGAGAACAAGCACGACACCCACCGCGACCGCTTCATCGGTTTCGTATCGTTGAACTGGGACGTCACCGACTGGCTGTCCATCAAGATCCGCCACGGCGAGGACTTCTACTGGAACGGCACACGCAGCCAGACCATCGCCGCATATCCTATCGGCAGTGTAATCGGCAAGGGCTCGTTCTCGCTCGGCAACAGCTACTTCCGCGAGCGCAACTCCGACGCCCTTATCACTCTCAAGAAAGACAACTGGTTCGGCTCGCAGTTCTCAGCAAGCCTGAGTGTCGGCGGCAACCTCATGTACAGCCACTCGGAAAGCACAAGCCAAAGCTCCGGTCCTCTCGAAGTTCCCGACGCATTCTTCATCTCGAACGGTACTGCAGTGACGGCAAGCAACAGCGAGTCGAACAAGGCGGTCAACTCCGTCTATGGTCTCGCATCTCTGAGCTACGGCAGCTGGGCATTCGTCGACGTAACGGCACGTAACGACTGGTCTTCGACCCTTCCCAAGAACCACTGCTCTTTCTTCTATCCTTCGGTAGGCGTAGGTCTCGTCATCAACGACATGCTCCGCGACCAGTTCAAGGTCAACATTCCCTCGTGGCTGTCGTTCGCAAAGATCCGCGCATCGTACGCCCAGGTAGGCAACGACACAAGCCCCTACGCTATCCACAACGACTTCACCGTATGGAACATCACTCCGTCGGGAACGCTCAAGGGCGCTGAAGTTCGCGAGGTTCATCCTCTCGAAAGTCTCAAGCCCGAGCAGATCAAGTCGACCGAACTCGGCTTCGACTTCCGCGTGTTCAACAACCGACTGGGCATCGATTTCACATGGTACAAGAAGAACGCCACCAACCAGATTCTCGTTCTCCCCGTTACCAAGTCGACCGGCTACTCATCCACCCGTATCAACGCCGGCAACATCGAGAACCACGGTGTCGAAATTGTGCTGAACGCCACTCCCATCCAGACTCCCGACTTCACATGGGACGCCACAATCAACTACACCCTCAACCGCAACAAGATCATCGAACTACATCCGGACGCTCCCGTCTATACCCTCGGCAAATATGAGTTCGCTCAGGTTATAGCACGCGAAGGCGGCTCCTACGGCGACATCATCGGCTACCGCTACCAACGCAACGAGGCTGGCGAAATTCTTCTCGACGCCAATCACCTGCCCATGCGCGAGAGCACAATGGACACAGAGCACGCCCTTGGCAACTACCTTCCCAAATGGACAGGCTCGATGAACAACTCGTTCCGCTACCGCGACTTCAGCCTCAGCTTCCTTCTTGACCTCCGCGTAGGCGGCGACATCTACATGAACTCGCTCGCACAGGGCGCCGCTGCCGGTACGACAATCCAGTCGCTCGCCGGTCGTGACGAATGGTATGCCGGCACAGGCGGTTATGTTGCGAACGGTGTCGTAGAGACAGCTCCCGGCGTATTCGAGCAAAACACCACTGCCGTAGACCCGCAGGAATACTGGTCACGCGTCAAGGACTTCGGCGAGAAACACGTCTACGACGGCACCAACCTCCGTCTGCGAGAGCTCACCTTCGGCTACAACATGCCCAAGAAGATTCTGAACAGGACTCCGTTCAACAGCCTCAAACTGAGCTTCGTAGCTCGCAACCTATGGATTATCTACAGCAAGATACCCGGCGGCTACGATCCTGAAACCATCATCAGCACCGGCAACGCCGGCGGTATCGAGCACTACTCGTTCCCGACAATGCGCAGCTTCGGTTTCAACCTCAATGTTTCTTTCTAACCCCAAAACGACATTCACACAATGAAAAAAATACTTAAACC
>JAGBDG010000231.1 GCA_017937625.1 Muribaculaceae bacterium
ATCTCACATTCCAGGGTGAAGATGAAATATAAGAATCCTGAGTGCCGCACCACATCGAGGTCGACGGTCCGTTGAAGCAGATTATGGCGTTTCCTTCGCTCGAAAACAGCATCAGTGCCGTGCAATTCTTGATTGAGACATCATCTCCTTTTCCTGAAGCAGTCAGCTCCGATACAGAACTGTAATCTGCCAAAGGAGTAGCCAGTGAGTTATGTCCGAGAATCATACGCAAGTATTTGCCGCGTGCGGGGACGTACCAGCGCAGCTCTTCGGGGTCTATCTGTCCGTTGCCGTTGTTGTCGCGGTTGCGGTTCATGCAGGCGTTGACTGCTTCAATCCAGCCGCTTGCGTCCTTGTCCTCCGGAAGAGGCAACATCTCGGGTACCTCGATGTTTCCGGCTTTATAATCATTGCTGCCGTATGCCAGTGAGGGTACGTTGGCGTCATGCTCCGAAATTGTAATACCTTGTTTGTTGACTGCATATATATGCTGCATCTCTTTGGGACGGGTAACGTCGTCCCACTTCTTCGCAGCGGCGCCATTTTCCGGGGCGTCTCCTGATTTTATACCGTTGAGCCATAGCCATACATTGTAGCGTCCGTTGACGGCGTTGTCGGCATAGGTGTAGGTGCGGTTCACGTTAAGACCGAAGACCTCGTTTTCGTGCTCTATTCCCAGCACGCCTCCGTCGGGTAGCTGACGGTTGGAATAGTAGGTCTGTATCGACTGCTGTATGCCGGCATATTTGGAGCGGGCATACAGACTGTAGCTGTCGTCCGAGATCTCGCGGGTGACACGGATATAGAAACGCCGCGAAGGCTGGTTGACATAGCGCTGCCAGTTGGTTCCGCTTTCTTTGCCGTCAGAGCCTTCGTAGGTGTATTCGTTTATAAAAACAGTGTACCATCCGGTTGTCGACTTCTGTTTGGCTGTCAGACCGCGGGCGGCGTCGAGCAGATTCGATGTCGCGCCGTCGGCGTTTTCTCCCGTCTCGGGGCGGTACTCGGCAAGGGTAGTGGCGTCGGTTGTCGGGCGCATCTGTACCCAGCAGACGTATTCTCTCTCCTGGTCGGTCATCTGCCTGTATGTGCCGTCGGGTTTTTCGAAATCGGTGTCCTGATAGGTGTGGACTACACCGCTGTCGTAGGTAGAGGTGATGAAACCGAAGTTGGTCAGGTCGGTGTCGGTAAGAGAGATATTGTATGCGTGGTAGTGGCAGTCGAGCATGTATGTGGGATTGAGCACGTCGGTGACAAGCCCTTCTACTCCGTTCGTGTCTCCTTCCTTGAATGCCTCCACTCGTATCTGGTTTACGCCGTTTATGCGGACATTGTAGGTGTATTTGGTGTTGCGGTAAGAGTTGAAGTCGGTCGCTCTTTTGTTCATGTAGCCGAGATGTATGATATAGCTCGCGTTGCCGCTACGGTAGACATCCTTGCCGTCGGGATTGTTTTTGTCCAGCGTTTTGCCGTCTTCGTCGACATGGAGCTGTCCCTTATGGTCGACACTGCAGTTGATGATGACATACGACGCCATGTTGTTTGCCGACCAGATGTCGCCGGTAAGGCTTGTGAAGAGCGTCATTCCACCAGCCTCAGTCTTTTTCTGACGGTCGTTGTAGTCCTTGCACTCGTGGGGTCCCGACGATATACCCTCGTGCTTGTTCTCCGCCTGCCAGAAACTGAACCTGTAGCTTCCGTCGGTGTCGCCGTCCTCGAAGGATGTTCCGGGATATATGTCCGTGGTCGTGTAGTATTTTTTCGCATCCTCAGCCGAGACAGCAGCGTCGCCGAAATTTGCCTGTCGCGTTGCATCGCGCTCATAGAGCCACGAATAGACCGGGACGTTGACTACCCGGTAGCTGTTCGGCGTAATCCGGATATCTTTGTCGGGTATGAGGTTGAATGTGATCTGCGACACTATGCGGCGCAGGTGGATAGCGCCGTCGAGCTTCAGTACACCGTTGTCAGCCGACGGTATGTCGTAGGATTTGAAATTATCCGTCTGCCATTCGTCGGTATCCGGGTGTGTTGCGTCGTCATATTTGTCATCATCTATGTCGTCTTCTATGAAACAGCCTGCCATTACCAGCGGAGTCTGCGGCTCGTCGATGTCATAATAGCTTGACGGAGCCGCCACCGCTATATCGAGAAATTTCTGCCATGTGTCGGCGTTTTTGAGCAGCCCGTCAAGCGCACGCGGAGTAAGGTCGTCCTTTGTCACGCCAAGAGCGTTTTCGACATTTGCCACTGCTACAATATAACTCGGCCCCGATTTGGTTTCCAGAGTCACTTTTTCAAACTCATGCGGCGTCAGAGCTTTTCCGGCAATCTCGAGCCATTGGTCCATGGTCGCTTTGCCGGCTCCTGATGCGGAATACGTGCGTATCCACACCGACTGAATGCTGTTAATCTGGTAATCTTCAAGATTGGCGCGGCTCTTGACTTCCATCTGCGGAAGATTGAGGGGGACAGAGACCGTCACATCTCTGCCGGTTTCACTGCCTGCAGGTTCAAAATCGACTTTGTCGCGACAGGAAAATGTGATAAGCGTCAATGCAAAAAGCAGGAAATAAGTTTTCAGTACTTTAATCATAAGATTAGCGATTGGTCGTGAAAGCTATTGGCTGTCCGCATGATACAGGCATCAATTGAACAGTGTTGTCAAGGGGCATAAATGGCTGTGCCATTATTTTTCGCAAAAGTATGTATAAATTACCCCCCCCAAGCAATTAACGATAATTAACCTGTTTGTATGGGCAAATAGAAGCGAACCCGCTACCTCAGGCACCGGGAATCAGCAAGGACCTTATGCGTGGCGGGGCAATCAGGAACACTTTGTCCCGCGGTCGGTTAGATTATGTTCAGCAGATTATTTTGGCAACATTTCCGCAGCCTCGTCTAACGGAACGGTGACGGCACATGCGCCCTCGGTTATGGGCATGTTTACCTGAGGCGCGTTCATAAGCTTTCCGTTCACGAAGATGGCTATCCTCCTGCCGATATTCGCAGCGGTTATTTCTTCCCATTCTTTCTTGTCGTTGAAGCGGAACGAGAACTGGACGATGCCGTATTCCGGTATTGTGTCTACTGTCGTTATCTCGACTTTTTGGCGAAGCAGCGGCTTGTCCGGCATTATAACCAATTCCAATCTTTCAGGATCGGTGTAGCTAATCCATTGATAAATATAGTGTTTTGCATCAAGCAGAGAATCGTTGCGGACTAATAAGGTATCAACTTTTTCAGCTTCCCGGGGAGTATAGCTGTATCGCAGTGGCAGCACGTCGGCGAATTCCTGTTCATCAGCGATTCCGATGGAATCAAATGGCACAACGGCATACGCCTCGACTTCCGTTTTACGGACATTATCGTCGGCGGTCTGTTTTCCGCAAGCGGCTGTCATGACTGCGATAGCCGTGCAGATGCATAGATATGAAAGTGTCTTCATGCTGCACATGTTACATTTGACGGCAAAGATAGTCATATTATCCGGTAAATTGCTAATTGGCGAAAAAGTTTCTATCTTTGCTGAAAAGTTACCGGCATTATGAGAATAAGCAATCGAGTTAAACGGAATGTGTCTTTTGCGCTGCTGCTTTTAGGGCTCGCGTGCGTCGCGGCACGTGGATGGAGCGTATTCATGACTCCTCATTCCGGTAAAGCCTGGTTCGAGTTTGTAGGAATGATTATAATCACATGGTGCCCCTTCGATAGTTTCCGAATCTATAGCCGTCGCCTCCGCAACGGCATCCTCTACGGTTCAGAATCAGCTGCGCAAGATTGATTTTACGCTTATAATCGCTGCTCCTTCAGATACTTGTCGATGGATTCCGGAGTTGCGTCGGTTTCGACGATGATGCCGTCGGAGCCCACCAATATAATGCGCCCTCCGGCGTTGCCGGCATCATTCATTTTCCAGATGTTGCCCTTGTCGTTGAGGTCGACGAAACTTTCCCATGGATAGCCGTCTTTCTTCATCGCCTCGTTCATCGCGTCGCAGTTCGCTGCTTCGCGCGCTATGGCAACGACGGTGAATCCCCGGTCGCGATATTGCTCGTATATAGGTATAAGCGCTATTGAGTGCCTGCGGCAAGGTCCGCACCACGATGCCCAGAGGTCGATGACGGCAATCTTGTCTTTTATGAGCTCGGCTATACGCTCGGTAGAGCCGTCGGGACGCGTCACGGTGAAGTTCGGGTAGCGGTTGCCTTTCTTGACTGCGAGAGCGTCGAGTGCCATCAGGATTTCAGCTGTATAGGGATGTTCGGCGAATGACTCGCGATAGACTGTGTTGAACGCGTCGATATATCCGTCGATATTGTTCCGGTCGCTTTTTTGCCTGATGACAGACTTGATTTTCGACAGTCCGAAAAGCGTAGGTTCGCGCGATATCATGTCGAGTGTGAGGGAGTCGGCTACCGTCTGCATCTCGCGCTGGCGTGCTCTTATAGCCAGGACTTCCGGGGTATAGACCAGCTTCTCATCTTTTTGAAAGAAACCGATTATTTCTTCTCGGAGGGAATCCTTCTGAACCGTGCCGTTTTTCGCGGCTTCATAACGCGACATAAGCTCCTTCAGTGGCTCCGAATATGCTTTGCCGCGGTTGTACAGAGAGTCCATCTCGGCTATCAATCGTTTCATTGTGCTTCCGCAAGCATCGTCGCACATCTTTTTCCAGCGCGCCGCGACGATATTGTCGGGCAGCGACGAAACGACGCGGTTGCTGTCGGCGAGCTCGTCGTTGTAGTACGTGAGCTCCACGTCGCCGTTGTCCACGAAGAAAGACTTGATTCTCCATCCTCCGCTTCGCTCCTCGTCGTCAAAGATAATCTCATACTGGCGCGGAACGTCGGTCTTCAGGTCATACGAAAATTTGCCGTCGACAATATCTATGCCTTTGGCGCCGGTCACGCGCATGTCTGTCCCGTATTCCATCAGTAACGCGAGTTTCGACTCGGGACGGTCGACGACGGTTCCCGTGATGTGGCAGACAATAGAGTCGGCGCACTCGGCTTCGGCATTTAAGAATGAGAGTGCCGCAGCAGTCGCCAGCAATAGTTTCGTTATGTTGATCATGTTCGGTATTAAATCAGTCAGGTTTGTTGAACATCGCAAAGATAGTCGTATTATTTGGATTCTATGCGCTTTCGACCATAAATTATAAATCTGTTTTAAGAAAATCGCGCAGATGAACGTGATGTATGCCCGGATATTCTGCAAGTTCTCCGCTTATCGGATCCATTGATACAACATACTTCGGATAGTTGTCGGTTATCGCTGAGAGGTTGCCGAATTCCCTTTCGACAGTCTCTTCCGAGCCAAGGAGATAGGTGACCTGCACGTATATGGTCTTGCTATTTTTAGTCGCTACAAAATCGACCTCTCCCGCCCGTAGAATTCCGACGGTGGTGCTGTAACCCTGTGTCAGCAGATGAAGGTAGACCACGTTTTCCATTATTTTTTCGATACTGCTCCGCAAGTTGAATCCGCAGAGGTAGTTGCGTAGCCCATGGTCGGCAAAATAATACTTGAAAATGAGTTCAAAGAGTTTTTTGCCGTGAATATCATAGCGTGCTACGGGTTTTATTATAAGCGCTTTGCAGAGATGCCCGATGTAAGTCGAGGTTATCGCTTCGGAAATTTTCTCTCCTTGCGATTTCATGAACTTGACAATGCTGTTCGTCGAGATAAGTTTTCCGTCGTTGTCGGCTATGAACTTTGAAAGATTCTCGATGAACTGAATGTTCCTGATTTGTTCTCTTGCTACGACATCACGCATCATGATGGTGTTGTAGACGCCTTGCAGATAATCGTGTACATGGATTTCATCCTTGATGTCGTAAAGTCTGAGTCCTGGCAAACCGCCCACGCGCAAATAGTCGTAGAGAGATTCGTCGTTGTCTGTCAGATTGTGAAATTCGAGAAATTCGCGGTAACTCAGTCCATAGACAGGAATCTCGATATATCTTCCGCCCAAGCGTGTGCTCAGTTCGGAAGAGAAGATATATGCATTGCTTCCGGTAGCGACAATCTGGCAACGGTCTTCGGCATGAAGGCTACGGAGCGCATCTTCATAACCGTCAATGTCCTGTACTTCGTCAATCAGCAGGTAGTTGTCGCCGTCGGGCGGAAATTTGGGCGCTACATGATCGTGAAGTTCTTTCGCATTGGTAATGTTGCTGAAGTCCAAAAGCTCTTTGTTGATATACACCACGTTTGAGTCCGCATGATTTTTTTCAAGCCAACGGTGTAACTGACGAAGCATAAAACTTTTGCCTACCCGTCGCTGTCCGACGAGTATTATCATCATTCCGCGGTTAAGATGAGAAATTATACACGAGAGATACGTTTTACGAACGATAATATCCATGAGAGCCTATATTTTTTTTGCAAATATACCCATTTATACATGGAAAAACAAACATATTTGTCGATTTCTCGAGGTATACATGGGTAAAATTGCAATTTGTGTCAATTTCTCGAGGTATACATTGGTAGTTTTTGCGGACGTTTTATTGTTGTCGTTGGGCTCTACGGACTATTCTTGTCTTACATATAATAAATTGTTGCAGGCAAAGTATTAAGGATTGTTTGTGTCAGGTCTTTTTAGTAATTTTGCATAAAATTTCCGATTAGTGAACTATCAGAATAATTAATATTTCGCGTATGCTTAAATCATCATTCAAGTTACTTGCCATACTCGGGTTGATTTACTTCTCAGCACCCGCTTATGGTCAGTTCAATCTAAAAAGAGCCGTCGGTTCGGCTACAAAAGCTGTTCAAGCCGTAACACTCACTGACGAGCAAATGGCAGATTATGTAAAGGAATCAGTGAAATGGATGGACGAGCACAATCCTGTAACTCCTGATGACAATCCGTATACCATTCGTCTGAAAAAACTTACGGAAGGTCTGACTGATGCCGACGGAATACCTTTGAATTTCAAGGTTTACGATGTTGTAGATGTCAACGCTTTCGCCTGTCCTGACGGTAGTGTCCGCGTGTTCTCATCCTTAATGGATATAATGAACGATGATGAGCTCCTCGGAATCATTGGTCACGAAATAGGTCATGTGATGAAACATCACTCAAAGAAAGCTTTCCGCACGCAGCTTCTTTCAGATGCTATGAAAGATGCGATTGCCTCTACAGGAGGTAAAGCGGCTGCTCTGACCGATTCCCAGCTTGGATCGCTCGGTTCTTCACTCATCAATGCAAAATTCTCTCAGAAGCAGGAAAAAGAAGCTGATGACTGTGGCTATGATTTCTTAAAAGCACATGGTCGCAATCCGTGGGGTATGGTTATGGCATTTGAGAAATTTCTTGAGATGGAGAACGGTCAGGCAGCCAAATCAAGCTATGTCACCAAGATGTTTTCGTCGCATCCTGAAACCAAAGACCGCATAGCACGTATGTCGGAGCGCGCCAATAAAGACGGAATAGAACGTCCGGCGAAAGTCGAATAAAAGCCCTATGGCAAAAAGTACAACCTCCGTTTGGAGGACGTTTGGAATAATCACGGTCACATTGGCCGTGATTATATTTTACGGAACAGCTATAACGCTTTTCGGGATGACTCTTGTCAGCCGTCTGGCGGTTATCGGGGCGGCAATCGGTTTTTCAGCTTTAACCGCTTTAGTATTCTGGCGAAAATGGAGAAGGATAACGGGAACACAAAATGCCGTTATAAATGTAATTTGTCATCTTATTGCCATCACAGGACTGTTTTTAGCCTTAATCCTTGGTGTGAATTATTTCGGGCGCAATACATCCGATTCCGTGACGGTTCGCGCTGAAATTGTAAAAGTTTATTCTGAGACCCGTCACCGCATGAAACGTGTAGCGCGTAACCGCTATACCCAAGGAGAACCATATAAAGTATATTTCATGGATGTACGGCTTCCCGACGGACGTGAATGCAAAAGGTCTGTCTCTTTGCAACGCTACAATCACTATGCCCGGTCAAACTACCGACGCAGTGAACGTCCCGATAGTGTGGATCTTTTTCTGACAAAAGGCGCACTTGACATGACGATAATAGAGCGTGAATCCAACAAGTGAGTACTTCTCTGCCTAAGATTTTCGCTGTTCAAGCTCAGTCCCTGTCTAATTTTCGGCTACTTTATAGAGCTGACACAATAAGCGGCATTATCTGCGTTATTATGTTAGTGTTATGAAGAAATTACTTGTATATATACTCATTGTTCTTCTGTGCGGTTACGTGGCGTTTGCTGCGGGTCGCGATCCGCAGCGGGGCTACCGTGGCTTCGTTGAGTGGGAGAATTTTGTATTTCCCGATCTGGGCTTTCTTGCCGGCGGCGGAGGTGACTCCGATTTCTGGACAGGCGTAAGTACTACGCACGGCTATCAGTTCAACCGTTGGCTTTTCGTCGGCGCCGGCATGAGCTGCGTGTGGTTGCTGAACGACAATGACTATTACTCGGAAAAAGCGAAGATAAAGTACCTGCCGCTGTTTGCCGACGTGCGTACCGATCTGCGCTTCGGCAGGTTTACGCCCTTCGTCGACCTGCGTATGGGATGCAATCTGCTGCGCCACGGCGCTTTCTCGGGGGCGCTGACACTCGGCTACAGGTTCAACTGGGGGCGTCGCTTGGCAATAAACCTCGCGCTCGGCGTCAACCTTCGCGGAGAGCGCTCCGAGGAGTTCCAGTCGGGTTGGAATCCCGACGAAGGGATGTGGTCCCGTCCGACAGGCAGATACCGCACCGGCTACGATGCCAAACCCGTCCTCCGCCTCGGCGTAGAGTTCTGATTGGTATACATGAAAATGCGGGTGCGGGTTGTCGCGGTCATGCCTACAGGCTGGCAGGGCAGGGCGGGTGCTTCTGCACGTCCTTTGTCGCCTAATACGACCGGATTGACCTCGACGCGCGCCTCGTCCCATAGTCCTGCGGATATAAACGAGCGGAGCAGCGATGCGCCGCCTTCGACGAGCAGCGAGGTTATGCCATCCGCGGCGTACATTTCATGAAGCGTTTCTTCGAGGGGCTTTCCGCCGTCGATGCGGAGCAAGCGAGGGTCGGACGCGATGCGGCATGAGTCCTCGGCAACGAGACAGTGGCGGTCGAATAGTACCGGGCGCGGACTGGCACCGTCGAAAAAACGGGTGTCGAGCCCCGGATTGTCGAGAAGTGCCGTCGATGCTCCTACGGCGATAGCGTCGTGTACGGCTCGTAATGAGTGGACAATCTGTGTGCCGCGCGCGTCGGAGAAGCGGTATGCCTTGCCGCCATCATGACGGCAGGCGTCCATATATCCGTCGGCGCTGCATGCCCATTTAAGCGTGATGTAAGGGCGGCGCAGGCGATGCGCAGTCATGAATTTGATGTTCAGCTCGCAGCATTCTTTTTCAAGGCATCCCTCGTCGACCTGTATTCCTGCCTCGCGGAGCATGGCTATGCCTCTTCCCGCCACTTTGGGGTTGGGATCGCCGGCACCAACGACGACGCGCCTGAATCCGGTCTCGCGCAGAAGGAGGGCGCACGGCGGAGTCTTGCCGTAGTGGGAGCATGGCTCGAGGGTGACGTAGATTGTGGATTCGGGCATGAGCGCTCTGTCGGCTTCGGCGACAGAATGGACGGCGTTGACTTCGGCGTGCGGTCCGCCGAAACGGCGGTGCCAGCCTTCGCCTATCATGCGACCGTCGGGCGCGACTATGACGGCGCCGACCATCGGGTTCGGCGAGACATGACCTCTGCCGCTTGCGGCGAGCTGCAGGGCACGCCGCATATATCGTAAATCGTTGGCGGAGAAAGTCATTGCTTATGAGTCGGAACGCGGAAGAAGCTCGAAGCTGTCGGCGTAGATTTCCGTAATATATCGTTTTATGGCGTTGCGGTCTTCCCACGAACGGGTGCGCAGCTTGCCTTCTATCATCATCTTGATACCCTTGCGGACATAAAGCTCGGCGAATTGCGCGGCGCGTCCGGTCATGACAATGTTGTGCCATTCGGTGACGGGCGGAAGGTCGATTTCTTTGCCTTCGGCATCGCGCGTGCGGCGACGTTCGGTTGTGGCGAGACGGAAGCGTGCGGTCGTGACACCGTCGGCAAGCCGCATTTCGGGGTCGCCTCCCACATTGCCAAGAAGTATTACTTTATTCATTGTCGGTCAAAATGTTGTCATGTCAGAAAAATGATGGTGCCTCGAGATAGAAGCCGAGGCTGATGCCGGCGTTGAAGCGGTCGCGCGAGCCGGAGTAGTTGCAGTATGCGCTGATGTCGGCGAAAGGCAGGGAGTAGACCACGTCGAGCTCGCCGAAGAAGTAGGCGTTGCCGAACCATTTGCCGTAGCTCGCCTCGCCGTTAGCCCCTTCTTTGATGGCGCGTGCGGGCAGGAAAGTGCACAGCGCGAGCCTCGCCGATAAGGAGGGGCTGTACTTATATATGGGAACGACACTCAGAGCCGCGAAGCTGTTGGCGCGCATCTTGGGGTCGAAGTATGTGTTCGAGGCTGGCGTTGGGATGTATGCCGGAGCAGTGCTTATGGCGGCATAGTAGCTCTCGAGCAGTCCGCGTGTGCTGACGACAGCCTGTGCCTCCACGCCGAGCGAGAAATGACGCGACAGAGAGAAGTAGTCGCGCTCTTTCCAGTTGAGCTGTAGCCATGATTTGCCGTCGCTGTCGGTGCTGCGGTCGGGAGAGGTGGCGTTGAAGTATTTGGCGCGTCCGGTGACCGCATAGAGCTTTCCGTCGCGGTGGTAACCGTCGGTAGGGTAGTTCTCGTTGTCGAGCGTCGACGATTCGTACGCGAGATATGCCTGGGCGACATCGAGCGCAATGTGGTCGCGCCCTGCCTTGTAGCTTTCCGGATTGCTGTTGCGGAAGAAACTGTTGTATTCGCGCCCGCCGCCTATGCCGGCTTCGATGAAACCTGTGCGTCCGGTGGCTACAGCCCATCCGATGCGTCCGAAGTAGTTGTGGGCTATTACGAAAGTGGGTTCTGTGTCGCGGAAGAAAAGCTTCTCGTTCTCATAGTACCTGCGGCGCGATGCGACGGCGAGGTAGCGGAATGCCGAGGGCACGCGGGAGTGGAGATAGATGGAGCCTGACAGCGAGCCCGCCATATAGCTCTGACCTATCCAAGCCTCGATGTTCGTGTTGACTGAGCTGAAACTGAGAGATGAATATCCTCCGCGGAGATAGAGGAAGCTGTTGTTGGATGACGTGATATAGGCGCCTACTCCGGCATCGAAACGGCGCTTGACGGTAGCGTCGAGATTGAGGTGGAAAAGTCCGGCGCTGTCGCTGACGGCGGTTGCCGTGGGGACGAAGGAGCTGAGCTTGTCGGAGGCTATGGCGCGGTAGAAAGCGAGACGTGCATGGTCGATGCCTATGGTGTCGCATCCGTGCGAGGGTCGGAAGAGATATTCGAGAAATTCGTTCTGTCCTGGAGTGCCGCCGGTGACTGTGACTTTGGAGAAGCGCAGGTCGGGCGTCTGGGACTTGAAGACGGCGCGTCGAAGCTCGCGCGTCCCGTCCGGCACACGGGTGTGGACTCGCTGCTTTATGCTGTCCATCATTTCCATCGTTCGGTCGTAGCCGCGCTGATAGATCTGTTTTGCGGCGGCGAAGTCGAGGAGGCTGAAGTCGGACAGATGGATGCGTACCTTGACGCCTTCTTCTTCGGGCAGCTCGTAGTTCTGCGGCTTCATGACGAGAAGGTCGAGCTGCTGCATGTATGAGTTGGCGGGACCTGTGTCGGGCGCGGATACGTCGATGCCGACCATTACCGAAGGAGCGAACTCCTGACGCATGACGTCGACGGGGAAGTTGTCGAAGATGCCGCCGTCGTAGAAAACGTCGTCGCCTATCTTCACAGCCTGAAACACGAGCGGAAAGCTCATCGATGCCCTTACGGCGTCGGCAAGGTCGCCGCTGCTGAAAACGTGGCTGCGTCTTTTGGACATGTCGGAGGCAACGCTGCGGAAGGGCACGAAGAGGCGGTTGAAATCGCCGTGGCACTGCGCCGTGTACGCGCTGAAGATCTCCATGAAGCCGAAGACCATTGGCGTGGGCGATATGAGCGACTGCGGGTTGAAGCGGTCGCGCGCCGTGGAGTCCTGCCTGCCCAAGGGGAAGCTGACGAGCTGGGGCGTCTTGCGCTCGGTCGAGAAGTAGTAGGTGAACTCGGGGTCTATCTTGCCTGTGGAGAGGTAGCTGAAATAGTCGGAGGTGATGAGGCTGAGCATCTCTTCGGGGGTGTAGCCGCAGGCGTAGAGTCCGCCGATGATGGCTCCCATGGAGGTGCCGGTGATGTAGTCGATGGGGATGCCGTTCTCCTCAAGCGCCTTGATGGCGCCGATGTGGGCGATGCCTTTGGCACCGCCGCCGCTAAGAACGAGACCGACAGACTGATGTGGTTCCTTCGCCTGCTCTATGGCAAGCGAAAGAACCGGAAGAATCGCCGTGACGATGAAGATTAGGCAGCACTTCTTCATATAAAGCATATCTATGTGACTTATCTTTCAACAACGGCGCAGCAGCCTTTGTTCACACCGTTATACGGCGGGATGGCTGTTGTCGGTGATGAGGCTGTCCTTGAATCCGAGGAAGTAGAGCACGCCGTCGAGACCGATTGACGAGATTGACTGTCGGGCGTTCTGCTTTACCTTGGGCTTGGCGTGGAAGGCAATGCCGAGACCGGCAGTCGAGAGCATGGGCAGGTCGTTGGCACCGTCTCCGACGGCTATGGTCTGCTCGATGTTGATGTTCTCGACCTGTGCGATGATTTTGAGGAGCTCAGCCTTTCGCTTGCCGTCGACGATGTCGCCGAGGTGGCGTCCGGTGAGCTTGCCGTCGACAATCTCCAGCTCGTTGGCGTAGACGTAGTCGAAGCCGAACTTCTGTCGGAGGTAATTGCCGAAATATGTGAAGCCGCCGGAGAGGATGGCGGTCTTGTAGCCTGTGCGCTTGAGCACCTGCATCATGCGTCCAACGCCCTCGGTGATGGGGAGGTTTTCGGCGATGTCGCGCATCACGCTCTCGTCGAGACCTTTGAGCAGTGCGACGCGGCGCTTGAAGCTTTCGGAGAAATCGATTTCGCCGCGCATTGCGCTCTCGGTTATGGCGCGTACCTGCTCGCCCACTCCGGCGCGGTCGGCGAGCTCGTCGATGACCTCGGTCTGGATGAGGGTGGAGTCCATATCGAAGCAGATGAGTCGGCGGCTGCGGCGGAAGACGTTGTCTTCCTGAAGCGAGATGTCGAAACCGTCGTTCTGGGAGATTTCCATGAATCGGCTGCGCATGGCGTTGACGTCTATGGGATTGCCGCGGACGGAGAACTCGACGCAGCTCTTGGAGCGGGGCTCTATTTTGTCGGACAGCGGCTGACGACCGGTGAGTCGGCGTATGCTGTCGATGTTGAGTTGCTGACGGGCTATCTCTGCCGAGACGAGGGCTATGTTCTTTGCGGTGAGCGTACGTCCGAGAATTGTGATGATCCATCGGCTTTTTCCTTCGCGCGCCACCCATGCCTCGTAGTCGTCGACGGTGATGGGGGTGAAATGGACTTTGACGCCGAGGTCATAGCATTTGAAGAGCAGGTCTTTCATGATGTCGCCGCTCTTGTCCTCGGTTGTGCGGTACAGAATGCCGAGCGAGAGCTTATGATGAATGTCGCTCTGTCCGATGTCGAGAATCTGCGCGTCGTGGCGAGCGAGAATTTCGGTAAGTGCGGATGTCACGCCGGGCCGGTCGTCTCCGGATATATTGATAAGAATCAGTTCTACGTCCTCCATAGCAAAATGTGTTTTTCTTTTTCGCAAAATTAATCAATTTTCCTCACGTGCGCAAAAAGGTGATTCTCTATCCACTTTGCTTCGCGTTTCGAGGAGGAGGCTGTCCGGCGGCTCCGCAGCTGGTTGGAGGGATATCGACCGTCCGGGCTCCGCAGTGGGGATGGCTTGGAGCTCGCGGAGCACTCGGAGTTCTCTGAGCTCTCTGAGCTCTCTGAGTTGGCTGAGAATATCAGGTGATGCAGCGGATTACGAAAATACCCCGGGGCGGGGCTCCGGGGCGAATCGGTATTTATGGCAAAAAGAGTAATCAGGGTCGGCGGGAGAAGCGGGAGTAGAGCGCGGCGGTGATCCAGAGGAGGATGCCGGCTCCGAAAATGGCTCCGAGGATGGAGATGAGCAGGAGCATCGTGGGCGTGTCGCCGACGAACTGCACTGAGAGGAAGCCTCCGGTGAGGGCTCCGGCAATGCCGACGATGATGTTGAAGACAAGCATTCCGGGCTGCGAGGCTATGCGTTGCGTGATAAGCGCGGCGGCTACTCCGATGAGCGCCCAGATGAACCATACGAGTATCCCGGTGTGTTCGGGAGTGACTATCATATATCCTTCCATAGTATATCAGCTTACGGGGTGAACGATATAGGGGGCGAGGAATGCGGCAACGTCGGTGTCGCCCGTGAGGTCGGCGAATGTGAGCCAGATGATGAGGAGTATTATCAGGAACACTGCTCCAATGGCTACCCATACGGAGGTGCGGTTTTTGCGTTTTGAATCTGAATCGGACATAATCGTTTTTTTTATGTAGTGAAACGTTATTTTGGTATTCAAACGCCGGCGGTGCCCGCTTTGTTTATGGATGATGAAAAAAAGACGAATGACTCCGGCGCGCACCGGAATCATTCGTCTGTATGGGGCTGTCTGGAATGCCTCAGCGTACGGCGATAGCCTCGATTTCAACGAGTACGCCCTTGGGAAGGTCGCGGACAGCGACTGCGGAGCGTGCGGGGAATGGCTCGGAGAAAGCCTTGGCATACTCGGCGTTCATGGCGGCGAAATCGGCTATGTCGGCGAGGAAGACTGTTGTCTTGACGACGTTCGCTGTTGTCATGCCTGCCTCCTTGAGGATAGCCGTGAGGTTGCGGAGCGACTGCTGTGACTGTGCGGTTATGCCTTCGGGCACGTTGCCTGTGGCGGGGTCGACGGGAATCTGACCGGAAACGAAGACGAATGAGCCGGCGTCGATAGCCTGGCTGTAGGGACCGATAGCTCCGGGAGCTGCAGTTGTTGCTATTGCTTTTTTCATTTTTCGGATTGGTTGGTTATTTGAGTTGATGTAATGTCGTTGACTGGTTTTGCGTCTTTGTCGAAATAGATGTCGCCGACGTGTACGGTGGCGGCTACGCTGTCGAATGCCGCTCCGAGCTTTCCGAACAGGTCAAGGATTTTGGGAAATCGTGTGTCGAAGCCTGTTATGAATCCTGATGTGCCGAGGTTGTAGAGGCGGTCGTGCAGATTCTTGACGGTGAGAGCAGCGGGGTCTACGGCGAGCTGGTAGCCGTAGACGTCTTTCTCTCCTGAAATGAGCACGCGGTTGCATACGCCGGCAGTGCAGAGGCGGTCGGTGATGTCTGTGACGAGTCGTGCGGGTATATCGTAGATGTTCATTATGTCGCGCGCAGTGGCGGGTCTGTCGTTGTCGATGAACCGTCGCGTGACAACAGCTGCTATAGCGACCGTGACCATGTCAAGGTAACGGTTTGAAATCGAACCGGCTTCTGTGGCGAGACTGAAGGCGAAAACGTTCTGCGAGGAATAGCAGATGACGGCTCCGGCGAGGCAGATGACCCATGCGAGCTGTGTCCAGAGCAGCAGCAGGGGAATGAAGGCGAAAGAGCCGTAGATGGCGTTGTAGCGGGTGACGTAGAGCGTGCCTGTGACGAAGAGCCACTGCAGCACGAGGAATGCTATGCCGGCGATACATCCCGAGGCGAAGGCGTTGCGGAATTTGACCCTGGCGTTGGGGATGAGCATGTAGGCGGCGGTGAAGAAGAGGAATGTGACGAGGCACTGCAGGCTCTCGAGAAGCACAGAGATGACCGGCGTCAGGAACTTGAAGTTGAAGAAAGACTCGAGGGTTGAGCTGAGCATGAGGGAGATGCCGCTGGCGCATATCATGAGGACGGGGAGGATGAGGAGCAGGGCGGTGTAGTCGGTGATCTTGCGCCAGATGCTGCGCCCGCTTTTCTGTCCCCAGATATAGTTGAAGGTGTCCTCTACATTTCCGAGCAGCGAGATGAGCGTCCAGAGAAGGAAGACGATGCCGACGCCGAGGAAAATGCCTTCGGAGGTCTGGGAGAGATAGCTCTCGACAAAATTCATGGCGTAGCTTATGGCTGTTTTCTGCGCCGGGAACATGGAGTAGAGCTCGTCCTGGAGCGCCTGCTGGATGTTGAATCCTCGTCCTATTCCGATGAGCAGCGCGAGTGCTGGCACGACAGCGAGCATGGTTCGGTATGTCATGGCGCATGCCTGCGTCTGTATGTCGCGGTTGAGGAAGGAGTTGATTGAAAGATTGAGAATCCTGATGATGTTGATGCGCCAGTCTCTGCGGGGGTCGCTCCAGACGCCGTTAGCCATATAATCGGCTATGCGCCGCGATTTTGCGGCGACACGTGTGAAAAATGATTCCTTTTTGTCGGGCGTGTCGGTCATGTCAGTTGATGTCGCTTTTGCAAAGTTACAACATTCGTGCGGGAAAAAGCGTTCATGTAAAAGAAAAATCGTCTAAAAATTGAACAATCTATTTTTTCTGACTAATTTTGCACTGGTTTTGAACCAGCGAGTTTTATGACAAAGTCAAAATCTACCCGGAACGAATCTTCTTCCGCTGTGTCAGTGCCTTATAAGCTTGGTGTGGCATTCAGCGGAGGCGGAGCGCGCGGCTTCGCACATGTTGGAGCGTTGCTGGCGATAGAAGAAGCTGGATTGAAACCGGACGCAGTTGCAGGCGTGAGCGCCGGAAGTGTCATAGCGGTGATGTATGCCGCGGGCGTGCCGCCTCTGAAGATAGCAGATTTTTTTGCGCGTACAGGTTTCCGCGATTTCGCCGAGCTCGGACTCGGAAGCGGCGGCATATTCAGCATCCACAAGTTCATGAACTTCGTGCTGAAGGCTATCGGCGACAAGAAGAACATCGAGGACCTGAATATCCCGACTTTCAT
>JAGBDG010000232.1 GCA_017937625.1 Muribaculaceae bacterium
CAAGGGCAAGAGCTATTGCGATGTATTTCTTTATATTCATACAGGATTATGGAAAGATTTCGCGGCAAAGTTACGCATAATAGTTGAAAGTCGCCTAAACCATACGTCCAATTCAATTGTTCTTCTCTTAAAAATATTGTTAAACAAATATAAGTACTAAACTTTAAAGATTTTTTGTAAAAAATACGTCATGATGTCTGATAGTTCGTGAAAAATGTTTACCTTTGTAGAATGAAACTTTGGTATAACTAATGAAATAACTATTAAAACTATTGACAGATAGATACTTAAGACCATTATATAGAGTAAACTTGTCGCGGGTGGTCCATGCCGTGGCGCCCTTGTAGACGGGTTTCCCGGATTTCTCGGTTGTTAAGCATGCATAAAAACATATTGAACCCCATACATTGAATTATATAACTAATAATCAATATTTAACTATTTCAAATCAAAAGAGATGAAGAAAAAATTTATCAATGGATTACTGCTGCTTGCTGTCGCAAGCTTCAGCTGCAGCACATTCACGTCGTGTAAAGACACCGACGACGATTTGAGAGCTGAATGGAGCCAGAGCGATCAAAAGCTCCAGAAACTTTATGATGACCTCAAGGCAGCACAGGAAAAGTGCTGCAACGACATCAAGGGCTTCCTTGCTCCCTATCTCAAGGACGACAATACTCTCCAGAAAGTTCTTGATGGCTATGCTACCGACGATGATATCAAGGATATGGTTACCACCGATATGCTGGGTGCTAAGACTCCTGAAGAGTTCCAGGAGTGGGTAGAATCTGTTGCCGAAGCACTGACTTCTATAAATAATTATCAGAATATCGGCGCACATCTGACCACCCTTATGACCGAATACGAAGCCAACCAGAAAGCCGGTATCACCAACAGCGACCTCGACAAACGCATCGCGGATCTCGAGAAAGAATTCCACATCACCGAGAAGCAGTGGACCGACGCCCAGGCTACTCTCAAGATTGTCGAAGACAACAAAGACGGTATTGTATGGGTTCACAACAATCTTGCTTACCTCCAGACTCTCCAGACTCTTATCGGCAACTGGGGCGAAGGTGTTGAAGGCACAGCTTCTATCGCTGAGAAGATTCGCGAACTCATCGCTGACTGCCAACAACTCAATTCTCGTCTTGAAACAGCAGAGGACGACATCAAGACTCTCAAGGCAGACCTTCTGAAACTTCAGAATCAGGTTGCTACCCTCCAGAACCGTCTTGACCTTCTCGTAACCAGCCTCCTTGTTCAGGGTACCTTCAACCCGCTCTTCGGCAACTTCTCGCTGCCTATCGGTATCCAGAGCAACATGGTGGTTAACTACTATGGCAAGAGCCTCAAGGACAGCTACAGCTTCCCGAACGCTCCCGAGGCAGCCACAGTCGACACTAAGGACGTACTTACAGCTGACGAACTCGCTGTTCTTCAGGCAAGCGGTATGACAGCTTACCCCGTTGAAAACGGCGCAATGCTCATGAACCCGAGCCTCGGCAAGGTTTACATGACCATCAACCCCAACAACGTAGACTACCACAACGTCGAGATGTCTCTCGTCAACAGCCAGGACGACCCGAGCCCCGTTAAGCTTGAAAACCTCCGCCCGAGCGACGCAGTCCTCACCTTCGGCTACTCCCGCGCAGAAGACAAAAAGAACGGCTTCTTCGAGGCTGACGCTGTTGTCGATGAAACAAATGTAGAGGAAGCCGCTCTCCACATCGACCAGAGCCTCAAGACCTCTATGAAGAACATCCTCAAGGACGGACGCAACAACCTCCGCTCGAACGTAGTAGCGCTCATGAAGGCTGTCTACGACCAGTTCAACGGCTTCCTTCCCGCCTATGGTCTGAAAGCTGCGTGGACAGTAGAGGAGAAAGTACTTGACGAAAACGGTGTTGAGACAGGCGAGACAGTCAAGAAAGACTACGCAACCTACAGCAACTACAACATCGCTGCCACAACCTTCAAACCCCTCTCGTTCGGCTTCCTCTATGGCGAAAGCTTCAACCACAAGCTCCCGACCATCGACCCCATCAGCCAGAGCATCATCAACATCGAAGAAATCAAGGATAAGATCAACTTCAAGTTTGACTTCGAATTTGAACTGAGCGGCACTCCTAACTTCAGCATTGACTTCGGCGACTTCGACCTCGCATACGATGGCAAAGACATCGAACTCGACCTCAGCGAAGTCAAGGTACTTGACAAAGAAGGAAACGAAATCGGTCGTCTCTCCGGCAAGGTAGCACTTACCGGCGAAGACCTCAAGCCCCTCTTCGACTCGCTCAATGAGCAGCTTGAAGAACAGTTCGGCACACTTTCCGAAGACATCAAGACACAGTTCCAGAATGCCATCCAGGAAGTATATAACAAGGTTAACAAAGAGGTCAATGATATGCTCGCAGAAATGGAAGGCAATATCAACGAGCAGGTCAAGGACATGATCGACGATATCCTCGGCGATGCAACAGGCAAACTCGACAACTACATCGGCAAGTTCAACAGCTTCATCAACCGCTACAACAGCCTCGCCGACCGTCTGAACGCTTACCTCGAGAACCCGAACCACTTCCTGCAGCCTACAATGTTCTACAACGCTGTCAACGGCGGCGACTACTTCCTGAGCAACAACCCCGCTCAGCCTACAGTATTCAAGAACAACGGCGGCAGCGGCGTCACAGTCTACGCTACCACCTACACCGCAGAGGTTCTCGCTCCGGCATTCAAGAAAGTCGTAGCAGTTGCCAACGTCCTCGGCGCCGACGGCAAGCCCGTAGCCGACGCAGTAGCACAGGCTTCCGCTATCAACAAGGCAGCCGCAGGTGTCCTCGCAACCGTTGTTGACGGCTCACGGAAGCGTTTCGTCATCCCGACCGCCGACATGAAGCCGGGTCTTACCTACGAAATCCTCTACACCGCTCTCGACTACCACGGCGTGACAGCAACACAGCGCTTCTACATCACAGTAGAATAAATCCACACGTGAGAGTAAACAGGACATAACATTAAAACAGAAAACATGAAACTCAATAAGATCTTACTATCTGCAGCAGTGGCTCTGAGCGCATTCGGCGCCACGGCACAGGAGGAGGTTACCGAATATACATTCAACCCCCACTGGTATGTACAGGCACAGGTAGGCGGTCAGGAGACCCTTGGCGAAGGCGACTTCGGCAAGCTCGCCTCCTTCAACGCCCAGCTCGCCGGCGGATACAAATTCAATCCGTATATCGGTGCCCGCCTCGTCCTCAACTCGTGGACAAGCAAGGGCGTGATGAACGTCTACGACCAGAAGTACAACTGGAAATGGAACTACATCGCTCCGACAGTGAACGCTGTGTTCGACATGACCAACGTTCTCGGCGGTTACAACCCCAACCGTCTTGTGGACGTCAATGTTTTCGCCGG
>JAGBDG010000233.1 GCA_017937625.1 Muribaculaceae bacterium
GCTATGACGAGACGACAACGCCCGACACTGTGATCGACGGTCACCATGTCCGCCCGCATATCGTGTTCTTCCAGGAGGCTGTCCCCATGTTCGAGACAGCTACCGAGATAGTCGCAGAGGCGGATATTTTCGTCATCATCGGCACCTCGCTCGTGGTCTACCCCGCCGCCGCGCTGCTCAACTACGTGCGCCGCGGTGTACCCGTCTACTATATCGACCCCAACCCCGGCACTGTTCCGCCGGGTGTGACGCTGATACGGCAGAAGGCTACCGAAGGCGTCGCGACTCTCCGCCGGATGCTTGTGGAGAAGTATTTCCCGAATGCCTGACAACACGAGATAATTAACACAGAACAACTTGCAATGCTTAAAAAAATAGCCTTTGCGGCTGTCGCACTTCTGTGCGCTGCCGTCTCTTACGCCGCCGACGCTCCCGAGCGCCCGTGGAAATACGTCAACGCCAAAGACCTCCGCATCATCAACAAGGGATGGAACAACACCCAGCGCGATTTTTCCCGTCTGCCGGCTGTGCTCCAGGACAGCGTGCGTCAGTCGCTGTGGGACCGCCAGCAGTGCTCCGCCGGTATCGGCGTGCGTTTCGCCACAAATTCGTCGCGCATCGGTGTCCGCTACAAGCTCCTGCTCGACACCCACATGATACACATGGCAGACACCGGACTCAAGGGCACCGACCTATACATCTTCGAGGGCGATTCCGTCTGGCGCCATGCCAACACCAACCGTCCCTATCTCGCCGACAAGGAGAACAAGATTGTCGAGAGCGTATACCTAAGCAACCTCGACACTACCCGCGTCAACGAGTACATGGTCTATTTCCCTCTCTACGACGGCATCGAGTGGCTTGAGATAAAGGTCGACGAGAACGCGTCCATAGACGCGGGCAATCCGAAGCTCATCGACCCGTCGAAGAAAATCGTCGCCTACGGCACAAGCATCCTTCAGGGCGGCTGCGCCTCGCGCACAGGCATGGCTTCGACTAACATTCTTTCCCGCGAGCTCAACTGCGAGGTGGTCAACCTCGGCTTCAGCGGCGACGGCAAGATGGATTTCTGCATAGCCCGCGCCATGGCTGAGATTCCCGACGCCGACCTCTTCCTCCTCGACCCCGTGCCGAACTGCACGGAGATGATGTGCGACACCGTTACATACGATTTCGTCAACATCCTCCGAAAGGCGCGTCCCGAGGTGCCGATCGTAATGCTCGAGGGACCCATCTACCCCTTCTGTCGCTACGACTCGTACTTCAAGTCGTATATCCCCGCCAAGAACGCCGCATACCGCCGAAACTACGAGAAGATGAAGGCGGAAAACCCCGAAAACCTCTATTACGTCGACTCCGTGGAGCTTGACGGCGTCGAGGACGACGGCACCGTCGACGGCATACACCTCACCGACCTCGGTTTCCGCCACTACGCCGACAAGATGCGTCCCATCCTCGCCCCGCTGCTCCGCGACGTCCAGCAAAAAGATACCCCTAAAAAAGAAAAATAATTATGTCCAATTGGTTTGAATGTAAAGTAAGATACGACAGGCTTCAGGAAAACGGAGCTGTCAAGAAAGTAAACGAACCCTATCTCGTCGACGCCCTCTCCTTCACCGAGGCTGAGGCACGCATAACGGAGGAGGTAAGCCCCTTCATCTCCGGCGACTTCACCGTATCCGCAGTAAAGCGCACAAAAATCGCCGAAGTGTTCTGGCAGGGCGGCGACCGCTGGTATCTCGTGAAGGTGGGCTTCATCACCATCGACGAGAAAACAGCCGCCGAAAAGCGCTCCACATCGCTCATCCTCGTGCA
>JAGBDG010000024.1 GCA_017937625.1 Muribaculaceae bacterium
AACACCCTTGACTCGAGCAATCCAGCCAACAGCTCGGGCACATACCGCGAGATACAGGTAAAACTGCCCACTGAACTCGGCAAGGACATCTTCAGGAACTTCGAAGAGAATCCCGCCAACTTTGCCAACGGCACTGTTTTCTCGGAGAACGTCTTCAAGGGTCTCTACCTCAAGTCGAGCTTCGGCAGCGGTAGAATGACAGGTATATCGAGCACATCGCTCGTGTTCTTCCTCAGCCGCATCATCGAGGGAGAGGAGAAAAACGACACTACATACGCCACACACCAGTACATGCTCGTAACTCCGGAAGTCGTCAGCAACAACGACCTCAACTACGACATGTCGCCCACGCTCACTAACCTCTACAACGAAGGCAAGAACCTCCTCGTCGCCCCCGCTGGCTACGAAATGGAAGTCAAGCTTCCCGCCAAAGAAATCGTCGACAAGTATCTCAGCACAGGAAAAAGCCTCTCGGTGCTCAACAACCTGACGATGACCATACCCTGCGACACCATCGAGAACAATGCCTCAGTCACTCCTCCGCCCTACGTCCTCCTGGTACTCAAGAAAGACCGTGACGAGTTCTTCGCCAAAAACAAGCTCACCGACAACAAGACGTCTTTCTACGCTACATACTCGGCAACCACAGGCGGCTACTCCTTCTCCAACATGCGCGCCTATCTCCAGAATCTCCTCGAAAAAGAAGAGATTACCGACGAGGACTGCACCTTCTGCCTCGTTCCGGTCATTGTCAACTTCGAGACATCATCGTCGAGCAACTACTATTACGGAACTACACAAGTCGAGACAGACATCCAGCCCTACCTTCTCTCGCCTGTCATGGCCTCGGTCGACCTTTCGAAGGTAAAGATTAAAATGACATACACCGTCCAGAAGATTCATTAATCAGACAATACGCAACGTAACAAATACTCCAGAAGGCTGCTCCGCACACGGCGCAGCCTTCTTTTTTCGGCACTATACCCGGTTCTCAACTATTAATGTTTGCAAAAGAACCTCAACATGACGTGGATTATATTAACTTTGCGACACGATATCTAATAACTAATGTCATGAAACGAATTTTCCTTCTTGTTGCAGCATTTGCCATTCTGGCATGCCAAAGCGTCTCGGCACAGACAACTATCGACCCCACAGCCGACTACAATCGTGCCACCCTCATGTATCAGCACCGCAGTTTCGACGGAACCGGTACCAACGGCTTCGAACTTGGCTATATACACGGCTTCAGCCTCTCCAAAACCGTTCCTCTGTTCTTCCAGACCGGTCTGAAACTCGACATGGGCTTCTCCTCTGATGATGCAGACGTATCCGGAGTGAAAGTAACCGGCAAGCTTAAAACCATGAGCCTTAACGTACCCCTCGACCTCTCCTACAAGCTCGTCTTTGGCGAGAGTAAGACTGCTGCCTTCGTTCCCTACGCAGGTTTCAATCTCAAACTGAACACCATGGGCAAAATGACCGCCAAAGCTTCATATAGCGGTGTATCGGCAAGCGAAAGTACCAGCCTCTTCGATGCAGGCATGAAGCATTTTCAGATTGGCTGGCATATCGGTCTCGGCTTACAGATCAACAAAGTCTTCGTAGGTGCCGATTTCGGAACAGACTTCATCAAGATAGCCGACGGTGGCAACCACACTCCCACCTTCCACATCGGTCTGGGCTACACGTTCTGACAGAAAACTATTTTCTGATATAAAAGAGGCTGCGCCGTAACTTACGACGCAGCCTACGCTTTATAATAACCAAAATCCTATTTCACTTTGAAACGTACCTTCGAACGGATATCGCCTGACGATGAACCGACGAGTGCCTCGAAAGCACCGGGCTCGCAAACCCATTGGTGTTTGTCTGCGTCGAAATAACTGAAGTCGGGGCGACTAAGGGTGAATGTCACATCTGCTGTCTCGCCGGGTGCGAGAGACACCTTCTTAAAGCCTTTGAGCTCCTTGACCGGACGGTCTACGGTCGACTTGAGGTCAGATACATAAAGCTGCACCGTTTCCTTGCCCTCGCGGTCGCCCGTATTGGTAACGGGTACTGTAACGGTGAAGGTGTCGTCGCCGGCGCCTTCCGCGCGGTCGACAGTCGCTTTGCCATATTTGAAAGTCGTATAGCTTAGTCCGTGCCCGAAGGGGAATGTCGGTTTGAGCTTGTTCTTGTCGATGAAACGGTAGCCAACATAGATGCCCTCGTTATAGGGTATGTCCATTATATCCTCGCCGAGTGCGCCTTTGGCAGGGTGACCGGGATATTCGCCGAGCTTGTGAGCGCCGCACTGGTCAAGAGTGGCATAGAGCGTGTAAGGCATCTTGCCGCTGGGGTTGACATCGCCGAACAGCACGGATGCTATTGCATTACCTGTCTCATTGCCGAGATACCATTCCTGAACGATACCGGGGACTTTAGATACCCAAGGCATCGCAACGCCGGTGCCGCTGATGTTGATGTAAACGATATTCGGATTCGCCTCGGCGACAGCCTCTATAAGCTCGTTCTGCCCATAGGGAAGGTCATAAGTCTCACGATCGGAGTCCTCCGCATCCTGATGGTTGCTCTTGTTGAGACCGCCGAAGAAAAGAACAATATCAGCGTCTTTCGCCACACGTACAGCCTCATCGCGCAGTTCCTCAGGAGACCGAGGGTCGTTAAGATCCTGACCGGTCACAACACCGTTGTATTCACCCGTCGGATCACCGACGTAACCGCGCGCATAAACAATCTCTGCCTTGTCGCCTACCCGGCTCTTGATGCCGTCGAGAGGCGTAATCTCATAACGCGCCTTGAGCGACGACGAACCGCCGCCGACTGTCATCATCTTTATAGCATTCTCGCCGATGACGGCAATCTTCTTTGTCTTGTTGAGGTCGACGGGAAGTATGTTGCCCTCGTTG
>JAGBDG010000234.1 GCA_017937625.1 Muribaculaceae bacterium
GGGCGAGATACTCGCCACGCCGCTCCAGATAGCCAACCTGTCGGCGACCATCGCAAACCGCGGCTATTTCATCACTCCCCACGTGGTCAAGGAAATTCAGGACACAGTCATGCCCGAAGGAATGCTCGACAAGCGCTATCCTACCATCGCCAGCCACTACTACGACGATGTCGCCGAGGGCATGCGCATGGCTGTCACGGGAGGCACATGCCGCCGTGCCGCCATTCCAGGTATCGAGGTGTGCGGCAAGACGGGTACGGCGCAGAATCCGCACGGCAAGGACCACTCGGCGTTCATGGGCTTCGCTCCCTATAACGACCCCAAAATCGCGGTTGCCGTCTATGTGGAGAACGGCGGCTGGGGCGCCACATACGGCGTGCCTATCGGAAGTCTTGTCATGGAGAAATACCTTACGGGTACCATAGCGCCCGAACGCAAATATATGGAAGAACAAATGCTTAACTCAACTATAGCCTATGCCGCTCCCAGGAAGAAATGATCCCGCGTCGACGTTCCGCAATCTGGACTGGGCGACGGTGGCGATATACCTCATCATGGTGTTCGCCGGCATGGTGAGCATCTATGCCGCGAGCTACGACTTCGACAACGCGAGCATGTTCTCCATCGACGAGTTCTCCGGCAAGCAGCTCCGATGGATTATCCTCTCGCTCGCCCTGGGCGTGGTGCTTCTGCTCATCGACGCGCGCATGTACGACACATACGCCTACCCGATATACGTGCTTGTGGTGATAGTGCTGGCTATTACGCCATTCATCGCCCCTGATATAAAAGGCTCGCACTCATGGCTCAAGATCGGATCTTTCAGCCTGCAGCCTGCCGAGTTCGCCAAGTTCGCCACGGCTCTCGCCCTCGCAAAGCTCTTCAGCAGCTATCATTTCATACTGAATGCCAAGTTTTCCAACTATGTAAAGGCGCTGTCGATAATCTTTATTCCCATTGTCCTTATCCTCCTGCAGAACGAGACAGGCTCGGCGCTGACTTTCATGGCGTTGTTCTTCGTGCTCTATCGCGAGGGAATGAGCGGACTCGTGCTTTTCGCGGCGCTGTTTTCTGTCATCATATTCGTGGTCGCTATCAAATACACCGATACGATGGTCATGGGCATGCCGACGGGCGAGTTCGCCGTCCTGCTGATGGTCATGCTTGTGATGATAGGAAAGTCGGCGATATATGCCCGGCGATATGAGATAGGACGTAATCTGCTTTTCGGATTTCTCGGACTGGGGCTCGTGGAATACATTCTGTCGCTCTGCGGGGTGAATCTTCCCGGACTGATTATCAATGTCTCGGCAATAATCATCGCCTGCGTCTATATCGCGATAGAGGCGATACGTTACCGGCGTCCGAAGCTCTATGTCGCGTGCGCCACGGCTGTCCTTTCCCTTGCCTTCCTATTCTCGGTCGGCGCTGTTTTCGACCGTCTGCAGCCACACCAGAAACTGCGTATACAGGTAGCTCTCGGCATTGTCGAAGACCTCCGCAACGCCGGTTACAACGTCAACCAGTCGAAAATAGCCATAGGCTCCGGCGGTCTTTTCGGCAAAGGCTTCCTCAACGGCACGCAGACAAAGCTCAAATATGTTCCGGAGCAGCATACCGACTTTATTTTCTGCACCATAGGCGAAGAAGAGGGCTTTGTGGGCTCCATGCTCGTCACTCTGCTTTTCCTCGGGCTGATACTTCGCGTCATAAAAATCGGCGAACGTCAGCCGACGACTTTCGGACGAGTCTACGCCTACTGCGTCGCCTCGTATTTCATTTTCCATTTCTGCATCAACATAGGCATGGTGATTGGTCTCTGTCCGGTCATCGGTATCCCATTGCCCTTCTTCAGCTACGGAGGATCGTCGCTGTGGGGCTTCACCATCCTTCTTTTCATACTCCTGAAAATTGACGCGACGCGCAAGAACGTCCTCTCCTACTGATAGATGAACCCACTGTCCACGTCCCCGAAGGTGCTGTTGCTGGGCGACTACAGCAACTGCCACCGCACGCTCGCCACAGGTCTGCGCGGGCTTGGCTGTGATGTCACCGTCGCCTCTGACGGAAGCCGGTGGATGGACTGTGCGAGAGATGTCGACATATCGCGCCGCAGACAGTCGAAAGCCGGAGGCATGCTCCATTATCTCAATATGGAGGGTCTTCTGCGCGGGAAGCTGTCGGGGTTCGATGTCGTATCCGTCAACGACCCGATGTTCACCACACTGCGCCCCGAACGCCTCGACAGGCTTTTCGCTCTGCTCAAGCGCAATAACGGAGGTGTTTTCTACACGGCGATGAGCACCGATCTGCCGTATCTCGACATGCTCCCGGCCGCTGATTCGCCGCTTCGTTACAGCGAGTGGTTCATCGGCGGAAAACCCTCGCGAATGTATATGAACGACCCGTCGCAGTGGGACAAATGGCACAACGATGCGCTCGTGAGCTATCAGAACCGCTTTTTTGACGAAATAGACGGTGCCGTTTCCGTTCTTTACGAGTATCACAAAGGTCTGGAGCGCCGTCTCGAGCCAGAAAGGTTGGCATACGGCGGCATTCCGATAGATATGTCGCAATGTCTTCCGGTCGAACTGCCGGAAAATCCTGAATGCGTTCGTCTTTTTCTCGGTCGTGACCGCAGCCGCATGCTCATGAAAGGCAGCGATTTGCTCGAGGAAGCGGCTCGCGGCGCTATCGCCCGGCATCCAGGAAATGCAGAGCTTGTCATA
>JAGBDG010000235.1 GCA_017937625.1 Muribaculaceae bacterium
CGCAGCGGCATAGAGGTCGCTGACTTCTTCCGCGACGCCGACCTCTCGGACATCGACTGCGTCTTTCATCTTGCGGCGCAGACATCAGTATTCAATACAGACAAGGAAGCCGTCATGGCGGACAACATCAGCGCATTCATGGTGGTGTGTGACGCATGCCGCCGTCATAACGTGCGCCTGGTGTACGCCTCGTCATCCACGGCGAACAGCTGCAACACCACATCGCTCTACGGCATAAGCAAGCGTTTCGACGAGCTGTATGCCGCCTGCTATCATCCCGGGGCGTGATGGGACGGAACCAGGTTTTTGCTGCAAATTTTATGAGGCCTCTGGAACAGGTAAAACCGAGACGGTTTGTCAACTTGCCAGCTGTACCGTAACATAGCATCATGATTGCCCGAATAGGATTATAATTACCGGAGGCGGTGAGTCGGCGAGAATGCTGATTTGATTTTTCGGGAGATTCTTGCTACTTTTGTAGTGAGATTTCAGATAAAATGAATAGCATTTATAAACTGACTAAAGTATTCTTTGTGCTGCTGGCAAGTACATTGTCGGCACCGTTCGCTTTTGCCGCTGACGTTAAGCCGGTAGAGTGGGCGGCGCAGCTCTCGGAAGTAGAACAGGGTCGTGCTACACTGACTGTCAGCGGCATCATAGCCGAAAACTGGCACATATATGGTTTCGAAATGCCGGACCTTGGTATTGATGCTGGCGTTCCGGAACCTACGAAGCTGACAATGACTCTGCCTTCCGGCGTCAAAGCCGTCGGCGTCGTTCAGCACCAGGGCAACTGCGAGACGCGCTTCGACGATTTTATGAATCTGAACCTTCCTTGGCTAACCGGAAAAGTGACTTTCACTCAAGATCTGAATATCACTCCCGGCACCGACGGCAGTATCGAAGGAACCGTCAGCTACATGGCATGCACGGAGAAGACGTGCACGCCGCCCGACAAATATACATTCTCGCTTGCAGTCAGCAGTCGGAGGAATCTGTCGGAATCATCGTCGGATAACGCTGATATTAAAAGCAAAACTAATCCTGTACACCCTAAAGAGGACACAAGCGATATAAAAGAAGAGACCGAAACCGACAGTCATTATTCCTTGGACGGATACCTCAAGCGCCTCGGACTTTCGGCGATTATCGTTTTGCTCGGCGCTTTTGCGGTGCTGACGGTCAGAAGTACCGAAGAACGGAAGCGTCAGCCCGTGTGGCGATATGCGGTCGCGTTCGTGCTCATGTCTTTAGCACTGAGCCTTCTGCCGCTCTTGTGGTCTTTTTAGTCATTGAATCAACAACCAGACAACACTTGCAATGAATCATACCCGCGCTGAACAGCTTGAATCAATCCGTCGTCTACTCGACACACTCGACATCCTGCGTGTAAAATGCCCCTGGGACGCGAAGCAGACTAACGAAAGTCTTCGCCCCAACACGATAGAAGAAGTCTACGAGCTGACACAGGCTCTGCTCGACGACAAGCCGGACGAAATAAAGAAAGAGCTTGGCGACGTGCTCCTCCATGTGATTTTCTATGCCAAAATCGGTTCGGAGAGCGGTCGTTTCGACATCGGCGACGTCGCCGAGGCATTGAACGACAAGCTGATTTTCCGGCACCCTCATATCTTCGGCAATGTGAAAGCCGACGATGCCGATGCCGTCGCACAGAACTGGGAGCAGATAAAACTCAAAGAAAAAGGCGGCAACAAGACGGTGCTCGCCGGTGTTCCCGCAGCATTGCCCGCTTTGGTCAAGGCTTTCAGAATTCAGGAAAAGGCTGCCAATGTCGGTTTCGACTGGGAGTCGCGCGAGCAGGTATGGGATAAGGTTGCGGAAGAGACAACCGAGGTGGCAGCCGCTATCAAGGTCGATAAGAAAGAAGATATTGAAGCCGAGTTCGGCGACCTTCTCTTCAGCATCATCAATGCCGCTCGTCTTTATGGAGTCAATCCCGAAAACGCGCTCGAGCGCACCAACCGCAAGTTTATCAGCCGTTTCAACTATATCGAGGAGAAGGCGAAAGAAGCCGGCAGGAAGCTTGGCGAAATGACACTCGACGAGATGGACGCGCTCTGGAACGAGGCAAAGAAAGAAACGGGCATCTGAAATCCGCCGCATGAAACTGTGTATCACCGAGAAACCGAGTGTAGCGGCTACAATAGCCACCATACTCGGTGCGAACGAACGTCATCAGGGCTACTATGAGGGCGGCGGTTATCGCGTGACATGGACCTACGGGCACCTATGCGGATTGCTTGCCCCGGAAGATTATAATCCGGCATGGAAACCGTGGGCGCTCGGCACTTTGCCCATGCTACCGACGAAGTACGACATAAAGCTTCTCGACAACGACGGCTACAGGCAGCAGTTCAATGTCATCAAGAGTCTGATTGACCAGGCTGACGAAATCATAAACTGCGGTGATGCCGGGCAGGAAGGTGAGCTGATTCAGCGCTGGGTGATGCGAAAGGCCGAGACAAAATGTCCGGTCTACCGCCTTTGGATATCCTCTCTTACCGATGATGCCATCCGCGAAGGTTTCAGCAACCTCAAACCCGAAAAAGAATTCGACAAGCTCTTCTATGCCGGACTGTCGCGCTCGATAGGCGACTGGATTCTCGGCATGAACGCGACGCGCCTCTATACCGTCAAATATGCCGTAAGCCGTCAGGTCCTGTCGATAGGTCGTGTGCAGACTCCGACGCTCGCGCTGATTGTGAAGCGACAGCGTGAGATTGCCGATTTCGTGCCTAAAGACTCGTGGGAGCTTCATACGCTGTACAGAGACGTCGATTTTACATCCACCGGAGAGCGTTTCGAGACCGAAAGCGCCGGACAGAGCGTAGTCGACACCATCGCGCCATTGCCGTTCACAATCAGGTCCGTCACCAAGAAGCGCGGACGCGAATCGGCGCCGCGTCTTTTCGACCTCACTTCGCTGCAGGTCGAGAGCAACCGCAAATGGGGCTGGACAGCCGAGCATACGCTTGCACTCATCCAGAGCCTGTATGAAAAAAAGCTGACCACCTATCCGCGCGTCGACACCACCTATCTTTCGGAAGACATACACGCGAAAATCGCTCCCACGCTGCGGCAGATGACTCCTTACGAGAAGTTTACCGCGCCAATCCTTGCATCGCCCATCCCCAAGAGCAAGAAGGTTTTCGACAACTCTAAGGTGACTGACCACCATGCCATAATACCCACCGGACAGTACCCCTCGGGCATAGACGGTGACGAGAAAAAGCTCTATCATCTCATAGCCATGCGCTTTATCGGCGTTTTCTATCCCGACTGCGTTTTCGAAGGCACTACGGTACTCGGCGAGGTCGGGAAGGAGGAATTCAAGGCTACCGGCAAGATCATCATAGATCCCGGATGGCGCAAACTTGTACCCGACAAGAACGCGTCGGACGGCGACGCTGCCGACCAGAACGTACTGCCCGTGTTCACAGAAGGGGAGAGCGGACCGCACGTGCCGTCGCTTGCCAAAAAGACCTCTCAACCTCCAAAATACTACACCGACGGTACGCTTCTTCGTGCGATGGAGACCGCCGGACGCACCGTCGACAGCGATGAACTGCGCGAGGCGCTGAAAGAGAACGGCATCGGTCGCCCGTCGACACGCGCGGGAATCATCGACACGCTCATAAAGCGTCATTACATCGTCCGTGAGCGCAAGAACCTTCTCGCCACTAAAGCCGGAATGGATCTGATAGACCTCATACAGGAAGAGCTGCTCAAGTCTGCTGCGCTCACCGGCTTGTGGGAAAACAAGCTGCGGCGGATAGAGCAGGGCAGTTTTTCTCCGGCTCAGTTTATCCGGGAGATTAGCGAGATGGTAGGACAGATAGTCCGCAATGTCCTGAACGACAATTCGAACCAAAGAATAGGCACAGTCCCCGACAAGACCGAGTCTGCTCCGACGAAGAAAACCGCGAAGAACGGCGATGCTCCCAAAAAGCCTCGCGCACCCCGCATAAAGGATCTGTCGCAGATAAAGTGTCCACTCTGTGGCGAGGGACATCTTGTGAAAGGGCGGACCGCATACGGTTGCAGCAATTATGCTTCCGGTTGTCGTTTTCTCATGCCTTTCGAAGTCTGCGCCGCCGACGCGACACCTGCGCAAGTGGCGAAGCACGTAAAGAAAGCCTCGAAGTAGCCTCTGGAATTTATTTTTCCGAAAGATGTGAGATTTCCGCAAAGCGCGGGAACGTTTTGCCGTCGCGCGTTATCCGTTCGAAGAACATTTTTTCAGGACGCACCCAGTAGCCATGCTGACCGTATAGCGCCTGATAGACAACCATTCGTTTCAGTGTCTCAGAGTCTTTCGCGATATGCCACAAGCGGTAGACACCTCCCTTGAAATGACGGAAGTATCGTTCATTCCGAGGCTTAATATCTTTGAAAGTTCTTCGTAATACCGGCATCAGATCCTCGCGCACATTTTTGACTGTCATCGTATGCGGACCGTCATACTCTATTGCCGAGTCGTAGTATTTCAAAAAGATATCCTTGAAATGCGCCAGCGTGTCTTGCCTCCCGAACATGCCGATGACCCTGCGGCGGTTGAAATCGTCATAGCAGTCGAACAGATGTTCTTCCATCTTTGCAAATTCATCGATAAGTCTGCTGTCGATTTCAAACTCTTGTTTCCCGTCAGCACGGGGAGACTTGTATTCGTGGATCCCTATGCGTCCTCGTAGGAATTCGGTCATCTTGAAGAACGGACTGATGAGAATGGCTGGAACGCCCGTTAGTCTGACGAGTTGCTGTCCGTAAAACGCGCCGCAACTCGACCCCACAATCAGGTCAAATTGTCTACCGGCGCACATATCCTCAAGCATGTCCAGCGCCTCGTAAGGATGCAACGGAAGATCCGGCGCGCAGAACTCCGCCACTCCTTCAAGCTCAGCCTTCAGCGTTCTTGCAATCTCGCAGTCCCCGCTCGAGGTAAATCCATGCAGAAACAGAATATTATACTCCGGCGCACCACCGTTCTTAATCTCAAAATCATTCATAGAAATTAGTTGACTGAATCATCGGGATTGAAGAAATTGCCGCCGGAAATATCAAAGAATCGGTCAAAGAATTCCTTGAGGCGTTTGATGACAGTTTTCTTCTTTTCGGCTCGTCTTGCACCGGCGTTGCCGAAAAGTCCCATAGGCGGAAGAATCTCGGCAATGCCGGTTCCGCTTTCGCGGACTTCTCCATCGCGGAATGATTGTTTGATGAAATCGAGGGTTTTGTCGCGATTGAGCTTCTCTTCTTTGATGATGGTTTCAATCTCCTTGCGCTGACTCTGACGCACAAACTCGCTCCACTGATTGTGGACATCGGTGTCAGGCGTATGGCTCTCGATGAACTGACGTATCAGTTTCTCCTTGTTGCGAAGATCGGGCGATGCCTGTACTGACTTTATTGCCTTTATCAATATTTCTCGGTCATGTTTGTCTTCGCCGTTAAGCTGACCTACAAGGAAGATAATGTAGTCAATATTGATTTCAATGGATTTCATCAGTTCCATCTCGAACATGAGGTCATCGTTGATGTTGGTAAGCTCACCTCCTTTGGGTCGGTATTTATCATGCAGTTCGTTGTAGAAACTGCGGTAGTCGAGAAAATCTCCGTTGAGGTCTATGATTTCCTTGCCAGAGAACTCATCGAATGTCAGCAGTATATTCAAGGCGCGAAGTATTGTGCCGAAAAGTTTGATAAACTCTTTCTCTGATGACTCTCCGACCAGTGGAAACCCGTTTATCGGGAATTTGTCCAGCAGTTCTTCAATCAGTTCTTTCCATCCGGGGTAATGTTTGTCATTTTCATCATAACCGAAATAATAATCATCGAATGCCTTCAGCAGTATGAGTCCGCCCGCGTTCTTGTTGCCGAATCTTTGGAGGCATTCGTTGGTTGCTTTTTCAAGATTTCGGAAGCAGATGATGTTTCCGTGGTCTTTTATGGAGTTCAGTATGCGGTTGGTTCGGGAGTATGCTTGCAGAAGACCGTGCATTCGCAGGTTCTTGTCTATCCATAGTGTGTTGAGCGTGGTCGCATCAAAACCGGTGAGGAACATGTTCACTACAATAAGCAAGTCTATTTCACGGTTCTTCATGCGAAGCGACAGGTCTTTATAGTAGTTCTGGAACTTGTCTGCGCTTGTGTCGTAGCTTGTGCCGAACATTCCGTTATAGTCCTTGATGCACTTTTCAAGGAATTCGCGGCTGCTATCGTCAAGACCTTCTGTATCTTCGGGAGTTTCGTCCTCAATGTTCACATTGGGCGAATAGCTGTATATCGTAGCGATTTTCAATCGTTTGTCGGGCGGCAGCTGTTCCATTTGTTTTTGTAACTCTGTATAGTAGAGCTTAACAAACGGGATTGAAGCGACTGCAAATATCGAATTGAAGCCGGTAAGCCTTGTTCTCTGCTTGTCTTCTTTCACGGCATTACGGTCACTTGCGGTTGCAACCTCCTTTACATTGACAAGGCGGCTGAACGAATAGCTGCGGGCATCGCGGCGTGTCTTCTGCGCGAAGTGGTCAAGGATGTATTTGGTGATTAGCGAAATACGCTCCGGAGCCATCAGCGCACGTTCACGGTCGATATTGCTGACCATTTCATCAAGCACCTCGTCTTCTTCTCGCATGGTGCGGATATAGTCCACTTTGAACGGAAGTACGTTCTCATCTCGGATAGCATCTACTATAGTATATATGTGAAGCTGATCCCCGAAGGCACCCTCTGTGGTGGTGAACTCCACATTACGGATTGAACCGGCGTTTTCAGGAAATATCGGGGTGCCGGTAAAACCGAACATGTGGTATTTCTTGAATTTCTTGACGATTGCCTTGTGCATGTCGCCGAACTGCGAGCGGTGACACTCATCGAAAATCAGCACCACATGTTGACCATAAACTTTATGCTGCGGATTGCGGCTGATGAAGTTGGTCAGCTTCTGTATCGTGGTGATGATGATATGGGCGTTCGGATCATTGAGCTGACGGGCGAGGACAGCGGTAGAGCCGTTAGAGTTGGCAGCTCCTTTCTCAAATCTGTCATACTCTTTCATCGTCTGGTAGTCAAGGTCTTTGCGGTCAACCACAAATAACACCTTGTCGATGTCGGGAAGCTGTGACGCGAGCCTGGCGGTTTTGAAGGAAGTCAGTGTCTTGCCGGAACCTGTTGTGTGCCATATATAGCCGCCACCTTCCCGTTTCCCCCATGTTTTTGCGTTGGTGCTGATGTTGATGCAACGGATGATTTCCTCTGTTGCGGCTATTTGATACGGACGCATCACAAGCAGCATATTCTCCGAGGTGAATACGCAGTAACGGGTAAGTATATTGAGTATGGTATGTTTTGAGAGGAATGTCTGCGTGAAGTCTACGAGGTCAAGAATAGGCTCGTTGTCTTTTCTTGCCCAGTAGGATGTGAACTCAAACGAATTGGAAGTCTGTTTCTTTCCCTTACCTTTCCCCGGGCTTTGGTTGCTTCGTGCCACGGCATCTCGTGTGGTGTTGCTGTAATATTTCGTGAGTGTCCCGTTGCTGATAATGAATATCTGGACGAACTCAAATAGTCCGCATCCTGCCCAGAATGAATCCCGCTGATAACGGTTGATTTGGTTGAACGCGTCCTTGATGCTTACTCCACGACGCTTCAGCTCAACATGAACCAGCGGCAGACCGTTGACAAGAATAGTGACATCATATCGGTTCTCGAACGCACCGCCCTCTGGTACATATTGATTGATTACCTGTAGTGAATTGTTATGAATATTGTCCTTGTCAATCAGATAGATATTGACTTTTGTACCGTCAGGTCGCGTCCAAGCCTTGATATGGTCTTCCTGAATAGTGCGCGTCTTTTCGACTATGCCCTGATTCGGATTGCCGAGGTGTTCGTGGAAAAATGCTTGCCACTCTTCATCCTCGAAATGCAGATGGTTGAGCTTCTCAATCTGTCGGCGCAGATTGTCTATCAATTCCTTTTCCGAGGTTATGGGCAGATAGTCGTAAGCTTGACGGGTGAGTTGCTTGATGAAGTCAGACTCCATTTCAGCCTCACTCTGATATTGTGCGGCACTGCGGTAGCCCGGCTCGAACTCGGCAACTACTGTCGATTCTGGATTCTCAGATATAAGGTCGTAAGTATTACTCATTGTCGTTTTCTTTATGGCTGTCTGTAAGTCCCGTCTGACTCGTCCGACCAGTCTGATTGCGGTAGTTTAGTCTTGCACGGAGCATTTGCTCTTTGATGCCTCCTTGTTCAAGGAACTGTTGCTGTTGGCTTTCCAATAGCCTCCTGAGCAGATAGGTAGTCTGATTTATCAAGGTAATGCACAGATTGCAAAATTCCTCGTCACTTAGTCTGTCCGCATATTTAGTCGGTGCTTTCATGAATTCATCGCTCATCAGGTATTTCCGCAGTCTCAGAATGCGAGGATGCGTCTTATCCCATTGTTGGAGGTTGTGTTGTCTCAGATAGTCCTCATAATCCAGTAAAAGTTCTTCAAGTGACGCTTTCGCTACATTTGTAAGTTTTATTTCTGTTTCTTTCGAGGTCATCGACGCCTCGCTGCCTTCTGCGATGTTTTGCTTACCACTACGAGCAGCTTGTTCCATTTGGTCGCGAGTACGGCTGCCCGGACGCACGAACTTTTCTGCGAAAATCACTGACAGATCGTAGATTATTGCCGAGAGCTGATAGGCTCTAAGATTGCGGTAGCCACCTGCAGAAGGTAAGAACGTTGTCATGCTATACGTTTGAAAGTCAAAAGTCTATTTCGGTAATATTCATATCTCTCCTTGACCGCTGCAATTTCAGCCGGAAGACCCTCCGTCAAGTCATTGACAAGAGTTTCAAAGCGGTCAAGGATAGCGACAATTTTCTCTTGAAGCTCGATGGGAGGAATAGGTATTCGATAATTTTTAATTTTCGCACCACTAATATTTGATTGACTTCCTTCTCCTAAGGCCTTTAGAGTTGTATATTCTTTACAAATCCAGTGGTACACATAGCGATAATCGGCTATAGCGGCATCTATCTCCAGATTACAGCACGCTTGATTTGTTGTTAGCGGTATTTTATTTATACAGCATTTGGCGGCAGTTGCACCATACATTGCTATTATTACACAATTCGCGGGCACAAGTTTAGCAGAAGAATTTTTTATTGCATCTTCTGTTATTTTTATTGCCGTGTCATATACCTCTTTCCAATCGACTTCTTGGGTGCGAAGCCAAGGGATATTGCCGTTATAGTAAGACTTATTGGTTGTTAACGGTGTACCACCGGAACAAATATTTCTACAAATTTCGCCCATAGTTTTCCAAGTAATCTCGTAACTATGCCCCCCCCAGGTAGTTACCTTTATCTCTTGCTCACCATCGGTCCCGCAGCCGCAGGCGGAGGGATTGAAGGTGAGTAAGAGATTACGATAATATTCGTATTGTTCCTTACGTGCTTGCAGCTCCGCTTGCAGCTCCGCTGCATAGTCCGCGAAGCGGTCGAGAATTTTTACAATCTCCTCTTGTACTTCTATAGGAGGCACAGGGATTGTAATTCTATAGAGGATTTCTTGAGTAAGGCTTGGAACAGCGCCCTTACCACAATTCATTTTTTCTAAATCTATGGTGGAAAGGAAATAATATAGAAATTTAGGACAAATTTTAGTTGTATTAATATCAGTGTAATAGACAGTATCAACGTTCCAAAAAGGTGTTTCTATGTAATAGATTTTCCCTATTGAGCCCTTTCTTGGTAATAAGACCGTAGGCTTATCATAACAAAAGTGATCAATGTAGGTCATTATTCCGCCGCTTCCATATACTGGAATATCACCCGGCCCACAATGCTTATAATCCTTGCCATTTTTGATAACGGCAATATTCTTAAGGGGTAAAAATTCTACCCCATCGGGACAAAGGCGGTCGATAAGTTCTTTCAGCTTGCTCATAGCCGTCAATTTTTACTGTTGTTAATGTCCGACTTGTCCGACAAGTCTGAAAGGTCTGAAAAATCTGAAAAACCTGACAAGTCCGAAGAGTCAGAAAGGAAAGAGTCTTCTTCAAGTTCACGGATGATGGCATCAATTTCAGCGCGAAGTCGGTTTTCATGCTCGACAATTCGGGCTATTCGTGCATTTAGCTCCCTGATATCCGTTTGGGGGCGAGAATCCTCAGCTTCGACATAGCTGCTGACGGAGAGGTTGTAGCCATTCTCTGCGATTGTTTTGTTGTCGATGATTGCAGAGAAGTGCGGAACGACTTTTCTGTCGGCATACTCATCCACGATAGCCGCGATATTATCGGGCGACAGTTTGTTCTTGTTGCCCTCATGCACAAATAGGTTTGAAGCATCAATGAAGAGCGTTTTATTCTCCTTTTTAGATTTTCTGAGAACTATGATGCATGTGGCTA
>JAGBDG010000236.1 GCA_017937625.1 Muribaculaceae bacterium
GTTTTCATCTTGTATATATTTATTAGATATAATGCTAACTAGCTCATTACTTCTTTCTCCTACAATGTAATTTATATATTCTTCTACTATTCTATTTACAGCAAAACTATTAGTTCTATTATCTGCATATTCTACACTATGTGAATCTGTTATAGTTATGATGTCTGATTTTCCTTCCAAAGGTCCATTTTCATTTTGTTCACTACCTTTTTTCATTGTTAATAGAATTATCAATACTATCGTAATAATAATTATTATTGATATAACAATTGCTATTATTTTCTTCATACTTTTTCTCCATATCATTAATGTTTTGGTGTTATTAAGCCATAAGTAAATGGATATGCTCCACCTGTCAAGTCAACTCCATTCCATCCCCAGCAAACACCATTATAACGGCTTATCCATGTGTCTAAATCGTCGATTGCGACTCCACCAATGTTGTGTGCAACCATTCCATTTCCAATATAAATTCCAACATGCCCCCATTTACTATGTGAATAACCATATACTGTTGCTCCCACTTGTATTTGAGACCAGTCTGTTGATACTCCCCACTTCTGTCCAGCATGTATTCGAGTCGCCGGAAGGAGTTACCAGCTTTACGTCCGGACGTTCGGTAGCGACGCTGATTTTGTAGTGATCGAGGTTATTGTTGTTCTCGTGCAGCTTACAGTCGTAGATGGTGAACTTATTTACGGAATACAGGTCTTCGAGGTCGATGACAACAAATTTAATAGGGTCATTATTGATGTCGGCAGCATAGAAGCACCATTTACCGCCGCTTTTTTCGTAAACGCCGTTGATAAGATTTATGGCAGACTCACGCTCGTTGGCGCAATCGTATGATTTCATTACAGTTTTGCCGATACTCACCACGTCGCTGCCCTCACGGACGAAAGGGCGGCTGTATTCTCCGTAGATGCGGCAGCCATAGATACGCACGGCATTGTCAGCCTTGGTGAAGACAGCCTTTACAAAACGACCTTCGACAGGGGCGAATGTCTCTTCTTTGACATTCTGGTCGCCGACACCTGACATGTGGAGAACGGGCTCACCCCAGTTCTCGCCGTCGTTGCTTACGTAGAGCCAGTACTCCGGTGTGTTCTGGCTGGCCTCATGTGTGCAAGCGTCGTCGAAACCGAAACCATCGAATGTGTAGTAGTCGAAAAATTCGAATATCACCCAAGGATTCTGGTTCTGGTTGTCGCACCATTTCTTGTTGGGCAACCAGCTGCCGGTATTGAGATAGAAGGGGCTCTCATGGTCGCCTGTCTGGCTGCTGTACGATTTGATAATGCAGCGCGACTTGCCGTTGCCGTAGCGGGGGAAAGCGTTGAGGACACGAGAGTCAGCTGTCTCGATTTCAATGGGGTCGCCATATCCTGAACGGGCAGCGGGATCATATACAGCCACACCTACCTTGGAGTCGGCGCATCCGTAGTAGAGATACCACTTTCCATCCTTGTAGACGAGACCTTCTATGAATACTGTGCCGTCCTTGTACTGACCGCTTTTCTCAGCAGCCTCCATCGGGCGGAAGAAAGCGTTGTCGAGTCGACCGATAACTTTCGTAGGTTCGTTAATATCGAAAAGCGCCTGACCTGCGGCATAGGTAGAGCCCGGATAGTCCATGCATCCGTTGCTGCCGCCATCATTCTTGCCGTTGTAGAAGAGGAGGATGCCGTTCTCTGTGATGATTGCAGGAGGACCGCATTCTGTAAGATTGCTGTCGAAATATCCTTTGCGCGGCTTGATGAGCTCAAGGAGCTTGCCGTCCTGGTTCTGAAGCGGAGTCCAGTGGATGAGATCGTCGGAGGAAGCCAGATATACAGCTGTCTCACCCCAGTACATGAGATATTTGCCATTGACTTTGGCTGCTATCTGACGACCATCTTTGATTTCCGTGACAACAGAGCCGGACTTGCAGCCCAGGTCCTTGTACTTGCCTTCGTAGGCATCAAGGAAAGCCGGACCATGTTTGGTCCACTCCGTAAGGTTCTCGCTTGTGGCAACAGAGAGACGGGGAATAGAGTTATTCCACGATGTATATGTCATCACATAGACGGTTTTGCCATCTATATCGGCAGCTACCACACGCGGGTCTTCGCAGCCGCCTTTCCATTCGTATGTCTTGGAAATTTCTGTCTCGTCCGGATAGAACACAGGTGTGGCACTGCGCCAGTCAATTGTGATACCGTCGCTCGATTCTGCCAGACCGATACGCGATGTGCGTCCTCCGATTCCTGCATTGGGATCATCTTCCGCACGGTAGAGGATGTAGATTTTGCCGTCTTTTACTACGGCTGCCGGATTGAAGGTGTCGGCAGATTCCCATTTCACTTCCTCGCCTTTCATCGGGCAGTTGAATACAGAAGCTTCATCGGGCGAAATGATAGGATTTACGCCTTCGGGGCGGACAAATCCGCCAAAAGCCCAGTCGGGAAGCGGATTGTCGGTGACAGCGGTCTGGGCATTTGCCGAGAAGGCAATAGCCACACCGGTCATGGCTGAGATAAAGGTTTTATTCATAAAATTGGTTTATGATTGAATGATTTGTGCCGCAAAATTAGAATTTCGGATACTGGGTTCAGTCTAACTTTTACGACAATTGTATAATGAATAGTGACAAATTCTCAATTTGGGTATGAAAATGAAGACGCGAGTCACTTCCCTGACGTTTGGCTCAACGAAGGCGGTATTGCCGCAGCTGATGTGCCGCGCTTACGGTTAGGGCGGTTGCTCATCACGAAGCGTAGCTCGGCACCGTCCTTTATGTCATCGTAAGTAATATAATTGCGGTCGTGCCGCTTACCGTTCAGATAGAACTCCTTGACATAGACATTCTCCGGCGTCCAGCCGTCTGCCACCATACGTACATCCCGTCCACCGCCCAAATGCATTGTCACTGCAGGAAGAGCCGGCGAACCTATGTTGTACACGTTCGATGACGGCGCCGTGGGGTAAAAGCCCATGCAGTTGAAGATATACCACGCCGACATCTGCCCGCAGTCGTCATTACCGCTCAGTGCGTCGGGTTTATTACCGTAGAAGCGGTCCACGACCTCACGCACGCGTTCCTGGCACTTCCATGGCTGACCGAGATAGTTGTAGATATAAGCGACCTGATGACATGGTTCGTTGCCGTGCCAGTATGCGCCTATACGCCCCCAGATGTCGTGTGCGCCGGGGATATCCTCGGGGAGCTCTACCTGGAAGAGCGAGTCGAGACGCTGAGTATAGCGCTTGCGTCCTATTTCGTTTATATGTCCTTGTATATCATGCGGGACATACCATGTGTACTGCACGGTAAATCCCTCGGTAATGTCGCCCCATCCGTTCACCGAGCCCGGACCTTCGTATGCTACGGGGGAGAACGGGGTGCGCCAGCCGCCCTTTGAATCACGCCCGCGCATATAGCCGGTAGCCTTGTCTATCAGATTACGATAGGAAAGCGAGCGGTTCAGGAAGCGTTCGTATTCGGCTGTTTTGCCGAGCTTCTTCGCCGCCATGGCTATGCAGTAGTCATCAAATGCATATTCGAGAGTCTTTGACACCGACTCTTTCTCCTTGTCAAAAGGCACATATCCCATCGAGACATACTCCGGCAGGCAGTCGTAGTTCGGATTATCGGCGGTCTTCACCATAGCTTCAAAAGCCCTTTCGCGGTCGAAACCGGGAACATCCTTCACAATCATATCGGCAAGCACCGATACGGCATGGTAGCCGATCATGCACCAGTTTTCGCCGCCATAGAACGACCAGATGGGCAGCATGCTCTCGACACTCTGACCGTAGTGTGCCAGCATGGAATTGGCAATATCGGCCTGCACGTCGCGCTGTACCAGGTTGAAGAGCGGATGGAGAGCACGGTAGGTATCCCACAACGAAAGTGTGGTCAGATTCGTGAAACCAGAAGCCTTGTGTATGTTCTTGTCCAGACCGCGATAGCTGCCATCTATGTCCTGAAAGACAAACGGATGCAGGAAAGCATGATACACCGAGGTATAGAAAGTCTCCTTCTGCTCGTCAGTTCCCTCGATTTCAAATTTGCCCAGCTGCGCATTCCATGCGTCCACGCCTTCCTGATGCACGCGAGCGAAATCCTTGCCGTTCAGCTCACTGAGATTGGCAAGCGCCCCGTCGGCACTTACACCCGACACCGCCACCTTCACCTCTATCTGTTCACCCGGGGCTGCATCGAACTCGAGTGCCATTTTCACATTCTTTCCATACGTCTCGCGGTCGCTACGGAAACGATTGGTATTGTATATCACCGGCTTGTCGTCCATATATATGACAGCGTCGCGGATTGGTCGCGAGAACGTCGCCGCAAGGTAGACATGACGCTCCGGCACCCAACCGTTCACAAGCTTATATGCCGTGAGTGTGGAGTCATTCACAATCCGAATGTTCGCCCACTCGCACTTGCTCCGCAGCGTGTGGTTGAGGTCGAGCAGAAGCCATGCGTCGCCGGCCCGGTTATATGTGAACCGGAGTATTCCCGCACGCTGTCCCGCCGTCATTTCGGCAGTGACGCCGTAGTCGTCGAGGTCGAGGCTATAATATGCTGCAGACGCTTTTTCACGGTCGTGGCTGAAGCGCGAGCGATAGCCTTCATCCGGTTTTTCATGCGTCGACGGCTGCAGATGCAGTTCACCCGTACCGGGCATGAACAGGAAGTCGCCAAGGTCAGGAATGCCTGTTCCGCTGAGATGCGTAAGACTGAACCCCAGCACTGTAGGATGGTCGTACTTGTAGCCCGCGGCAGTGTCGTAGTCGTCAAAATCGGTGTCAGGGCTGATTTGTATACCGCCGAAAGGCGTCTGAGCGCCAGGATAGACATTGCCGAAGCCTTCCGTGCCTATGAGCGGATTGACATACCGCGACAGGTCCTGACGGGGCTGTTTTCTCACTGATGCTTTTTCGTCATCGTCGCCTATTGCGTTGATATACTCCGCCCAGAGGTTCTCCACGGAATTTTTCTCTCCGGGACCAAGGATATGATGCATGGCGGCATCCCACGACCATGGAATCACTTCGAGCGCCGTACGGTTGAACTTACGCAGGAAATCCTTGTCCTTGTTTTGCGACAGCCAATAGAGGAAATAACCAGTATTGCGGTAGCCGCTCATCCACGAACCCCCGCGAGGACGGTCTTTAGACGAAAAGTCCTGGCTGAAACTGCCGCATGCCACGCGCACACCGTCGGCTACACCTTCGATGAACGACCAGTAAGGACTCTTTCCGTCGTAGCTGCCGCATCCTTTGGGTTCGAGCTGGTAGGCATGTGTAAGCTCGTGGTAAAGCACGCCACGTGTCTCATAATCGACTCTCGCAGTGTCGTTACCGGCGAAGCTGTGGCTCACCCAGTCGACATTATAGTCGATTCGGACATGGTTTCCGCCGCCGCTCTTATAGGATATGCCGTCGAAGCTGCGCACAACATAGTCGATGTCGTGAATGTCGGGTATACTGTCGGCGGGCGAGAAATAGA
>JAGBDG010000237.1 GCA_017937625.1 Muribaculaceae bacterium
ATACACCCAATTATTGAGATAGCAAAAGACATTTAGAAACATTTACTTTTACTCTATATTGTAATTTACACTTGATTATCAGTCGTTTGCAGTTTTATGATATTCTGTGAAAGTATAAGTTCGAGAGCCTCTCTCTCCGCACAGCAAGCAGCCCGTAAGGCTGCTTGTTTGCGTTCAGAGAGGGATGAGAACGGGGTTCGTCATCGCGCAGCGCTTTCGGAGCTATGTGGAGAAAGAATCCCTCTCTCCGGAGATAGGCTTTGCAAGAAAGAGGGCAGAAAGTGGGGAGGGAATTTCGGGGAGCGGAGGATTTTGATTAATTTTGTGGTTTAAAATGAAAATCAACCAACTGCTATGGAATACAATCATAAGGAAATAGAGCCGCGCGTACGGCAATACTGGAAAGACAAGGACATCTACCGTGTCGACATCGACAAGTCGCGTCCGAAGTACTATGTTCTGGACATGTTCCCTTATCCTTCGGGTGCGGGTCTTCATGTAGGTCATCCGTTAGGCTACATATCGAGCGATATCTACAGCCGCTACAAGCGTCTGCAGGGCTTCAACGTGCTGCACCCGATGGGCTACGACGCTTACGGTCTTCCTGCCGAGCAGTATGCCATACAGACGGGTCAGCACCCGGAGGTGACGACGCGCATCAACGTGGAGCGCTACGGCAAGCAGCTGGACAACATCGGTCTGTGCTTCGACTGGAGCCGCCAGATACGCACCTGCGACCCCGAGTTCTACAAGTGGACGCAGTGGGCGTTCCTTAAGATGTTCGCTTCTTACTACGACACCGCCAAGGACAAGGCTATGCCTATCGAGGACCTTGTGAAGCACTTCGAGGCTCACGGCACGGAGGGCGTCCACGCCGCCGGCACGAAGGACCTGCACTTCACTGCCTCCGAGTGGAACGCGATGGACCGCAAGCAGAAGAGCGACACGCTGATGAACTACCGCCTTGCCTACCTTGGCAACTCGATGGTGAACTGGTGCCCGAAGCTCGGCACGGTGCTCGCCAACGACGAGGTGAGCGAGGGCGTGTCGGTGCGCGGCGGCTACCCCGTGGAGCAGAAAGAGATGTGGCAGTGGTTCCTGCGCGTGTCGGCATACGCCGAGCGTCTGCTCCAGGGTCTTGAGAAGATAGACTGGTCCGACTCCATCAAGGAAACGCAACGCAACTGGATAGGCAGGAGCGAGGGCGCCGAGATGCACTTCCGCATCGACGGCAGGGACGACATAGACCTGGAGATATTCACCACACGCGCCGACACGGTGTTCGGCGTGACGTTCATGGTCCTCGCGCCTGAGAGCAAATATGTGGCTCAGCTGACGACTCCGGAGCAGAAAGCCGCCGTCGACGAGTATCTCGAGTCGATCAAGCACCGCACCGAGCGCGAGCGCATGATTGACAAGAAGGTGACGGGCGTGTTCAGCGGCTCGTATGCTGTCAATCCTCTGTCGGGCAAGAAAGTTCCGGTATGGATCAGCGACTATGTTCTCGCCGGCTACGGCACGGGCGCGATCATGGCTGTCCCTGCCCACGACAGCCGCGACTATGCTTTCGCACGCCATTTCGACCTTCCCATAGTACCTCTTATCGAGGGCGCGGACGTCAGCGAAAGCTCGTTCGACGCCAAGGAAGGCAAGATGATAAATTCGGATGGTCCGGGTCTGAACCTCAACGGCATGGAGGTGAAGGACGCCATTGCCGCCGCAAAGAAATATATCGAGGAAGCCGGCATCGGCAGGGTGAAGGTGAACTACCGTCTGCGCGACGCCATCTTCAGCCGTCAGCGCTACTGGGGCGAGCCCATACCCATCTGCTATGTCGACGGCGTGCCCGAGGCATACGAGAATCTGCCTCTGGAGCTTCCCGAAATCGACAAATACCTGCCCACCGAGACGGGCGAGCCGCCGCTGGGACGCGCCAAGGACTGGAACACTCCTGAAGGCTATCCGCTCGAGCTCAATACGATGCCCGGTTTCGCCGGTTCGTCGGCATACTACCTGCGATATATGGACCCGCGCAACAACGACGCGCTTGTGTCGAAAGAGGCAAATGAGTACTGGCGCAGCGTCGACCTCTATGTAGGCGGCAGCGAGCATGCCACCGGTCACCTTATCTACAGCCGTTTCTGGAACAAGTTCCTCTACGACTACGGCTATGTGGTCGAGGACGAGCCGTTCCGCAAGCTCATCAACCAGGGCATGATACAGGGCAGGACGAGCTTCGTCTACCGCATCAAGGACACGAACACATTCGTGACCGCCGGAAAGAAGGACGAGTACGACACCACTCCCATCCGCGTGGACATCAACATGGTGGATAACGACGTTCTCGACAAGGACGCCTTCCGCAAGTGGCGCCCCGAGTTCGCCGACGCGGAGTTCGTCACCGAGGACGACGGCAGATATGTCTGCGGCTGGGCGGTAGAGAAGATGTCGAAG
>JAGBDG010000238.1 GCA_017937625.1 Muribaculaceae bacterium
ATTATCGGACGTAACGAGTGCCAGTGGTCATGGGGCTGGAACATCTCCAATATCGGTTCGAAGGTGAACTTCGACGGTGGCGAGAATCCTGCGTTCCTCCCTGCGAACATAAAGCTGGGCACGACTTTCATGTTCCCGCTCGCCGACTACCATACCCTCGCGCTGAGCGTCGACCTCAATAAACTCCTCGTGCCCACCCGTCCTCGCCGGAGCGACTATCCCGACGGCATCGAGGGCGAGGAGGAATACATCGACAAGCTCGAGGAATGGAAGAACATGTCGTCGATTTCGGGTATATTCAAGTCGTTCTCCGACGCTCCCGGCGGAGCCAAGGAAGAGCTCCGCGAGATAAACTTCTCCATCGGCGCTGAATACGCCTACAACAACCAGTTCTTCCTCCGCGCCGGATACTACTACGAGAACGAGTTCAAGGGCAACCGCAAGTACTTCGGTCTCGGCGCCGGATTCTCGCTCAACGTGGTGCGTCTCGATGCATCGTACATGATGGCGACGGCACAGACCTCGCCGCTCGACCAGACGCTGCGTTTTTCCCTTACATTCGACATGGACGGTCTTCGCGACCTTTTCGGAGGCAGACGATGAGTTTCAGGATAGGCAACGGTTTCGACGTACACCGCCTTGTGGAAGGCAGACGGTGCATTATATGCGGTGTCGACATACCGCATGAGAAAGGTCTTCTCGGTCACAGCGACGCCGACGTCGCTCTTCACGCCCTCACCGACGCCCTGCTCGGCGCCGCCGCACTCGGCGACATTGGCATGCACTTCCCCGACACCGATCCCGAATGGAAGGGAGCCGACTCGCGCATGCTCCTGCGCGCCGTTGTCGGCATACTCGCCGAACACGGTTTCCGCCCCGTCAATGTCGACGTGACGGTCATCGCGCAGGCTCCTAAGATGCGTCCGCATATCGACGCCATGCGCGCCAACGTCGCCGCCGACCTCGGCATCGACATAAGTTGCGTCAGCGTGAAGGCTACCACGACGGAACAGCTCGGCTTCACCGGAAGAAAGGAGGGCATAGCCGCCCAGGCGACAGCTCTTGTCGAGACTGTCTGACGGAAATATCATTCCATTTGCTTGCACAATGTAGCTTTTGTCTGCTGTTAAGTAGACAAAAGCAATTTTTATGCGTAAATCTGTGTCAAAAGTTGTGTAATTGATAAAAAGAATATACCTTTGCGGAGGTAAAAGAGAATTATACCCTTGATGCGGTATTTCACGAATGCGTATATGTCTATAATTTTGCCTTGTCAAAAAGGCATCCGGAAAAGTTAGTCTTGCAATTAAACAGAATTGTCATATTATTTGTCTGCGCCATAGTCGCCATGTCCCTCCGGGCAGCCGGAGTGGAGGTCGATTTCAAGGTCGTCGACGCCTCGAACGGCGAGCCTGTCGAGTTCGCGTCAGTAAGCCTTCATGCCTCGCAGAGCAGGAAAGTGGTCGGCGGTCTTACCGACGGCAACGGCATCTATACGGCGTCGCTTGTGCCCGGCAGCTGGTCGGCGGAAGTATCGTCGGTTGGATACAAGACTGCGAAAAGAACGGTTTCCGTCAGCAAGAGCGTGTTTGTCACCATCGCCCTCGAGCGCGAGGATGCGCTTAAGGAAGTGGTTGTTACTGCACGCGAGGCGCACAATGCCTCTTCGGCGTCGCTCATCGACACTATGGCTATGCGCCACCTGCAGCCGTCGAGCTTCAGCGACCTCGTGGGACTTCTGCCGGGCGGAATTACCAAGGACCCGCAGATGGGCGCAGTCAACAGCATCGCCCTCCGTCAGGCAGAGGGCATCACTGACAATGGCGACTATGCCACCCAGGCGCTGGGAACATCGTTCGTAGTCGACGGCGTGAGGCTCAATACCGATGCGGAAATGCAGACCACTCCGGACGCCACGCGCAACCAAAGAATATCCACGGGCAAGGGCGTAGACATGCGCTCGCTTTCGACCGACGAGATAGAAAGTGTCGAGATTGTGCGCGGTATCCCTTCGGTAGAGTATGGCGAGCTCACATCCGGTCTTGTCAGCATCAAACGCAAAAACAGCGCCGGACGCTTCGAGGCGCGCTTCAAGGCTGACACCCAAAGCCAGCTGTTCTATGTCGGCAAAGGCTTCAATGTCTTCGGCGACAACTCATGGATTCTCAACGTCGGCGTCGACTACCTTGACTCGAAGATAGACCCGCGCGACAACCGCGACAGCTACAAGCGCGTGACAGGCTCGGTACGCAGCAACAAGCGCTGGGACACGTCGGCGGCTAACGTCGTATGGAATTCGTCGGTGAGCTACAGCGGAACCTTCGAGAAAGACGACAACGATCCCGACCTCGCCGTCAACAACACCATAGACTTCTATAAGAACACTAAGCATAATATCCGATGGGACAACACCCTCGGCTATACTCCCGGCGGGCAATCGGCAGTACGCAACCTCAATCTTGTCGCCGGTCTGAGCTACAGCGACGAATCTCTGGTGCAGCAGCGCCATGTGGCGTCGTCGCGAGTGATGCCGATGCCGGTGTCGCTCGTCGCGGGCAGCAACTATGTCGGCTATCTCCCCATGCTTTATCTCGCCGACTATGACGTGGATGGACGTCCGTTCACGGCGCAGGTGAAAGCTTCCGGACGCTTCCTTTTCGAAGGAAGGATTCTCTCGGAGGCGCTCAAGGCTGGCGTGGAATGGAACATGAGCAAGAACTTCGGCAAGGGCGCCGTCTACGACCTCACGCGTCCGCTTTCGGCAGGCAACACCACCCGTCCGCGCGCTTTCAGCGACATCCCCGCCATGCATCAGCTCTCGGCTTATATCGAGAGCCAGACAAGCCTCCGCGCCGGCGGCAACACGCTGACGCTGACCGCCGGTCTGCGCGAGACGCAGCTCCTGCATCTCGACAGGCGTTATGCTCTCAGCGGCAAGGCATACTTCGACCCGCGTTTCAATCTCGTCTGGAATCTGCCCGCGCTGAGCGTCGCAGGAAAGAAAATGACCTTCGAGCTTGCCGGAGGCACCGGCTGGCACACGAAGATGCCGACAGCGGCGTATCTCTATCCCGACAAGTGCTACACCGACATCGAGCAGCTCAATTACTATCATAACGACGCCCTGTACCGTACGATGAACGTCATGACGTACATCGACGACCTCACCAACTACAACATCCGTGCCGCGCGCAACTTCAAGTGGGAGGTCCGCGCCGACGTCAGCTACATGGACAACCGTCTGTCCGTGACATATTTCCGCGAGAATATGACCGACGGCTTCCGGTACTCCGCAGAAGTCTACAAATACGCATATACGAAATACGACGCATCGGGCTACGACCCGACGGTCACAAACCGTCCGCCGGCGATAGAAGACCTTCCGGGCACTCCCACGGCATATCTTGCCACGCGCACCAAGCCATCCAACGGCAGCCGCACGCGTAAGGACGGCATCGAGTACACCTTCCGCTCGCGCCGTATCAAGGGAATACATACCCGCCTGACAATCAACGGCGCATATTTCCGTACCACCAACAGCAACAGCCAGAACCTGTGGTACAAGCCGTCGGTTGTGGTCAACAACAAGGAACTTCAGTATGTCGGTCTGTACGACGACGTCGACGGAGCCGAATACCGCAGCTTCAACACCAACTTCCTCTTCGACACCGACATCAAGCCGCTCGCCCTCAACTTCTCGATAGGCATACAGAACGTGTGGTTCACCAAGCGCCGCACTCTGGAGCGCGACGGACGCCCCATAAGCTATATCGACATCGACATGAACATGCACCAGTACACTGACGCGGACGCCGCCGACCCCTATCTGTCGCAGCTAATCCGTCCGTACACCTCTTCGAATTTCGTATGGCTGACCGTGCCTGTATCGACGACAGTCAACCTGAAGGCTACGAAATCGTTCTGGAAGAACCGCGTCGGTCTGGCTCTCTACGTCAACCGCCTTATAGCTATCGAGCCAGACTACAAGCGCTACGGAATCACAATGCGCCGCTTCTCCACTCCGTATTTCGGCATGGAACTCAATCTGAAACTGTAATATCAATATAAACTGAATTATTATGAACCTTACCAAGAAATTTCTCAACCGCGTGCTTCTCTGCACGGTTCTTGCCGCAGGCTTTGCAATGACCTCGTGCAGCGACGACAACGATGACCCCACATACGTTGTAGAATGTGTCAACAACACTCCCGAAGGGCTTCCCGCCGGTTATACCGTAAAGAGCGGCACCATCACCTACACTGAGCTGAACACCGGAGCCGTCACCACTTTCCAGCTCCCCCAGACGGCTACTGACGTGCTTCCTGCCGGAACATATAACGTCGACGCTGTCATGACCGTCGATCTTCCCGACAACGGCGGCGAGCGCACCCTCCGCGCAGTAGCTCAGCAGGTCGTGATCAGCGCTACCAGCCAGAGCGTCAAGCTCGACTGGTTCTTCTACAACCCGAACAACACCCTCGTGTTCGGCGAGATCTATTTCGCCGGCTCGCTCAACGCCACGGGCAAGAACGGTCTGTACGACACCTACTTCACCATCTACAACAACACCGACGAGGTGCAGTATGCCGACGGTATCGCCATTGTGGAAAGCAAGTTTGTCAACACAAGCACTGACGAGATTCTCACCGAGGCTAACCTTCCTCAGAACAACTTCACCGTCCAGACTGTCTATGTCATCCCCGGTAGCGGCAAGGATGTGGCAATCGAGCCCGGCAAGTCCATCAAGATTGTCGACCAGGCTATCGACTGGAGCCAGGAAGTCGCAGGCGCCCTCAACCACACCGACGCTGACTTCGAATGGTACGACGAAGTGACCACCGGCAGCGTTCGCGACACCGACAACCCTCAGGTTCCCAACCTCAACAAGTGGTTCAGCTACTCGGCCACCATCTGGCTGCCCAACATGCAGTGCAACAAGTCGTATGCCCTCGTCCGCATGCCTGCAGGCATGACAGCCGAGAAGTATCTCGCCGACTATGTAGGCAACTACAAGTACCTGTCATCAACGGGCAAGGAAACAAACGGCACCAAGGCCTACCTCATTCCCAACTCATGGATTCTCGACGGTGTTAACCTCTGCGTCGCTCAGGACCTCAAGCAGACCTCACTCGCACCCTCTGTTGACATGGGCATAGCCTCGATAGCCATCGAGAACAGTGTTGCCAACCGCACAGGCAAGAAGTTCGTACGTCGCACTGCAGGCAAATCGCCCGCCGGCAACACCATCCTCATGGACACCAACG
>JAGBDG010000239.1 GCA_017937625.1 Muribaculaceae bacterium
AACCAGGCTGGTCTCGCACACTTCCTGGAGCACATGTGCTTCAACGGCACTGAGAACTTCCCCGACAAAGGCATCATCAACTGGCTTGAGTCGGTAGGCGTTAAATTCGGCTACAACCTCAACGCCTATACTTCAATCGACGAAACCGTCTACAACATATCCAGCGTTCCCGTAGCACGCAAGAGCGTACAGGACTCGTGTCTCCTCATTCTCCACGACTGGTCGTGCGCCCTTACGCTCGACCCCAAGGAAATCGACGCCGAACGCGGTGTGATCCATGAGGAATGGCGCCAAAGCAATGTCGGTCAGACCCGTATCCTCACCGACCTTCTGCCCGTCATCTATCCCGACAGCCGCTACGGACACCGCATGCCTATCGGAACGATGGAAGTGGTCGACAACTTCCCACCGAAAGCACTTGTCGACTATTACCACAAGTGGTATCGTCCCGACCAGCAGGGCATCATCGTCGTTGGCGACATAGACCCGGCTTACATCGAAAGCAAGATTAAAGAAATCTTCTCGCCCATCAAGATGCCCGAGAACGCCGCTGAACGCGTCTACCTCGAAGTCGACGACACCCCCGGCACCATCTACGCCATCGGCAAAGACAAAGAAATGGAAAATGCCCTCGTCGGCATGTTCTTCAAGACCGACAACATTCTCCTCCCTCCCGAAATGCGCAACACCCAGCAGGCGCTGGTAATGCAGTACCTCAAAAGCATGATTTCGTCGATGCTCAACAGCCGTCTCGCCGAACTTTCGAACAATCCCGAAACTGAATTCGCCAGCGCACGCGTAGGTCTCGAGGAGTTCCTTGTATCCAAGACCAAGGGCGCCGTCACTCTCGAGGTTGTGGCAAAAGACACCGACGTACTCCCCGCATTCTCGCAGGCATACCGCGAGGTTCTCCGCGCCCTCCGCGGCGGCTTTACCGTCGGCGAATACGAGCGCGCCCGCGCCGAATACCTCTCGCGCCTCGAACAGGCATACGAGAGCCGCAACGACCGTCAGACCGACAGCTACTCGCGCGAAATCGTCCGCCACTTCATCGACAACGAGGCTATGCCCGGTATCGAGTTTGAGAAACAGATCGGCGACCTGCTCGGACAGCAGATTACCGTCGACATGATCAACGACTACTTCAAGCAGCTCATCACCGAGGACAACCGCGTCCTCATGGCAATGCTCCCCGACAAGGAAGGCTTCCCCGTTCCGACAGAGGATCAGTTCGAGACCGCCATCGCAGCTGTCGACGCTGAGAACATCGAGCCCTACAAGGACGAGATGCGCGAGGATCCCCTCATCCCCAGCCTTCCCAAGCCCGGCAGCATCAAGAAGACTGTAGCAGACAAGGAATGGGACGCAACCGAGTTCATTCTCAGCAACGGCGTGAAGGTAGTTGTCAAGCCCACCGACTTCAAGGCTAACGAAGTCGTCTTCCAGGCAGTTGCCAAGGGCGGAGGTCTCAGCACAATGAAGAACACCGACGTCGCTTCGCTCCGCTACCTCAGCGCGGCTGTAGAGAACGAGGCGCTCAACGACTACTCTAACAGCGACCTCGCCAAGTATCTCCAGGGCAAGCAGGTTTCCCTCGGCTTCGGTGTAGACAGCTACACCCGCACAATCGCAGGCAACACCACCGTCAAGGACCTGCCCGTGCTTATGGAGCTCATCTACGCATACTTTACAGGTTTCGACCTCAAGGAAGACGAGTACACCGCCAACCGCGACGCTCTCGCTGGCATGCTCGCCAACCAGGAAAGCAACCCCATGTTCGTTTTCCAGTCATCTCTTCTCAAGACCCTCCGCAAGGCTCCCGTCCTCCACATGCTCACATCTGAAGACGTCAAGGCAGCCGACCGTCAGACCATCGTCAGCACAGTGCGCGGTGCCCTCGCCAACGCAGCCGACTATACGTTCTATTTCGTAGGCAACATCGACTTGAACACCTTCAAGCCGCTCCTCGAGCAGTACATCGCCACACTTCCCGCCAACGCTAAGAAGGCTGTGACAAGCTACACCAACAATCCCGACTTCGAGTTTGTCACCGGCAGCGCCGAGGACGTGTTCACTACCAAGATGGAGACTCCCCAAAGCTGGATTTTCGTCGGCTTCGACGGCGACATGCCCTACACCGTGAAGAACAAACTTCTCAACGACGTGGCTTCGCAGGTTCTTTCGAAGCGTCTGCTCAACAAGATCCGCGAGGAAATGGGCGCCACCTACTCAATCGGCGCCAATGGCGTGATGAACCGCACCGACAAAGTCAACACCTTCTTCCAGATTGCATGCCCCGTCAACCCCGACAAGCGTGACGAAGTAATCAAGGAAATCAAGAAAATCATCAAGGAGACTTCCGAAAACGTCAGCGCAGACGAGATTCAGCCCGCTATCGAGTACCTTGTAAAGCAGAATGACGCCGACAAGAAAGAGAACTCCGAATGGGCTGCCCACATGGTCGCCACTTCGTTCAACGGTGTCAATGTCTTCAAGAACCGCGGCGAAGTAATCCCGACTCTCACCACACAGGACGTTCAGGACTACCTCACCCAGCTCCTGAACCAGAACAACCTCCGCATCATCATCCTCAACCCCGAGGAAGCTAAATAAGCGAAACCTGACATAGAATAAAACCGACAGTCCCGGAAAACAGCGAAGCCTTCCGGGACTGTTCATTTTTATAATCTATCTTTCTCAGAAACTGCTGCGATAGGCACGCGGACTGCAGCCCACCTGCTCCTTGAAATACTTGCCGAACGCCGACTGCGTCGGAAAATTGAGCTGATAGGCAATCTGCTGAATGCTGCGGTCGGAATACCGTAGCATGATTTTCGCTTCCAGAATGACATATTCGTTTATCCACTCGCAGGCACTCTTTCCGCTGTATGCCTTCACCATTCCCGACACATATTTGGGCGAGAGGAACATCTTCCCGGCATAGAAGCTCAGATTGCGCTCGCGGTCGTGATGCGCCGCCAGCAGACGCATGAATTTCTCGAAAAGCAGCTGGCTGCGCGACTGCTCGCCCGTGCTTTCGGCGTGCTCGCTCCGGTAGCTGTTGACAAGGTCGAGGACCGTATAGGCAAGCGCCTGCGAAAGCGCTCTGACCACCAAGGCATTTCCTCTTGTTATAAATTTCTTCAGAAGTGCCACATAGTGCCGGAAGGTTTCTATATCAGAAGCGCCGATAGACACGGCACCGCTGCCGCGTACATTGATGAAGCTTTCGGAGCTCAGGCGGAAATCAAGCTGAAGCTCATGGGTGTAGTTCTGCGAGATGATTGCGGCATACCCTTTGACATTGTCGGCACGATGAATCTGTATGATATCACCTGAAAAATTGACAAGCAGGCCGTTCGGGCGTATGGTAAAACGTTTGAGGTTTACCGAACATTCTATTTCGCCCTCGACGCAGAGAAGTGCCGTCGTCGCCGCGAGTCGCGTCGGATGCGTCAGCAGGTTAACGGCTGCGATGTCGGTCACGAGAACTATGTCGTTGTTGAAATTTATGCAGCCGGGAAGATTCCTTGCAAGGAACTTTTCTATATTGATTTCGTTCGGTTTCATGCTTTAGGGGCTTATCTGGTGCAAAAGTAGTGATTGGGGCGAGAAAAATGTTCCTCAGGTACTCGAAATACGCCTTCTGCTCCAAAATAACCGCCATTTTTGCAATTAAGTTAAAATCAGGACTCTGAAATTTGGATATCTGCCCGAAAAGAGCTACCTTTGCACCGCTTTTTAGCATCCCGTGTGATGGGAAATTAAGAAGCAAAGTCTTAATTTTGAGTAACACAAAAATTTAATTGCAATGAAAGTATTTCAACTGACAGCAGAGCCCCGTACAAACCTCGGCAAGAAAGCAGCCAAGGCTCTCCGCGAAGAAAACAAGATTCCCGTAGTCCTCAACGGCGGCGCCATCGTAGAGCTCCCCTATGCAGGCACCCTCAAGGCTGGTGAGAAAATCGTAGAAATCGGTAACGGCAAAGGTCTCATCACAACCGACCTTCTCGTGAACAGCGACGCTGTCCGCAAGCTCGTCTATACTCCCGACATCTTCGCCATCGAGCTCTCCATCAACGGCGAGAAGAGAATGGCTATCCTCAAGGACCTCCAGTTCCATCCCGTTAAGGACACTATCCTCCACATCGACCTCCTCGAGGTTAAGGAAGACAAGCCCGTCGTAATCGAAGTTCCCGTCAAGCTCGAAGGTCACGCAGAAGGCGTCAAGGCAGGTGGTAAGCTCACCCTCTCCATGAAGAAGCTCAAAGTACGCGCTCCCTACACCGCAATTCCCGAGCGTCTCGTCATCAACGTCGACAATCTCGGACTTGGCAAGACTCTTCAGGTTGGCGACATCCACATCGACGGTCTCGAACTCGTTAACGCCAAGAACGCAGTTGTCTGCGCCGTACAGCTCACACGTGCCGCCCGTGGTGCTGCAGCTGCCAACTAATCATAATCTTGAAACACCTTATTGTTGGGTTGGGTAACATCGGCGAAGAATACCGCGGAACCCGCCACAACATCGGATTTATGATATTGGACGCCTTGGCAGAGGCGTCCAATATCAGTTTTTCCACCATGCGTTACGGCGACGTAGGCAAAGGTCGCTTCAAAAACCAGGAGGTCATTCTCCTGAAGCCCTCAACCTATATGAATCTTAGCGGCAATGCCGTGCGCTACTGGAAAGAACAGGAAAACATCGAACTCGACAACATTCTTGTCGTTGTCGACGACATTTCGCTCCCTGTTGGAGCCATCCGCATCAAGACCCGCGGCAGCGATGCCGGGCACAACGGACTCAAGAACATCGCACAGATGCTCGGAACGGAGAGTTACCCGCGTCTCCGCTTCGGTGTCGGCAACGATTTTCCCCGCGGAACACAGATTGACTATGTGCTGGGGCATTTCCCTACAGACGAGCAGCCCCTCGTGCGCGAGCGCATAGGCGTTGCGGTCGACGCGATACGCGAATGTGTCCTCGCAGGACTCGGAAACGCCATGTGCAAGTACAACAACAAATAAGCCGGCTGAAAGATGGAAGTAAGAATCGACAAATGGCTCTGGGCGATGCGGGTGTTCAAGACACGCACCATCGCCACAGAAGCTATCAAGAAAGGTCGCGTCACCGTCGGCGACAACCCCAACCCCGTCAAGCCCTCCCGGACAATCACTGTCGGCGACATCGTCCACGTGCGCAAGCCGCCGGTGACGTTTTCCTTCAAGGTACTGGCGCTTACGGAGAACCGTCTCGGCGCGAAACTCGTGCCGCAGTATATGGAAAACATCACGCCGCAGTCGGAGTACGACCTGCTCGAGGTCGTCAAGATCTCGGGGTTCGTCGACCGCCGCAAGGGTCTCGGACGCCCCACTAAGCGCGAAGGACGCGAATTGTCGCGGTTCACAGGACAGATGTCCGACGACGGATGGGACTTCGACTTCGATTTCGATGATGACGATGATAATGACGACGATAAATAACCTACTATGAGATTCGACGAACTCGCACTCAGCGACGACATACTTGACGCACTCGACGCCATGCGCTTCGAGGAATGCACGCCTATTCAGGAACAGAGTATCGGACTCATCCTCGAGGGCAACGACCTCATCGCCTGCGCGCAGACCGGCACCGGCAAAACCGCCGCGTACCTGTTGCCCGTAATCGACATGCTAGCCGAGACGGAGGCGACTCCTACCGTAAAATGCGTGATAATGGTCCCCACCCACGAGCTTGCCAAGCAGATCGACCAGCAGATGGAAGGTTTCGCCTACTATATGCCCGTAAGCAGCCTTGCTATACACGGAGGCAACGACGGAAAGGAATTCGCCCGCCAGCAGCACGCGCTGCGGCAGGGAGCCGACATGGTCATCGCCACTCCCGGACGCCTTCTGGCACACATGAAGATGGGATATGTCGACCTCTCGCACGTCAAATACTTTATCCTTGAC
>JAGBDG010000240.1 GCA_017937625.1 Muribaculaceae bacterium
CGGATAGTGTCGGCGCGGTGCGCGTCGCCTACCACGTTGTCGATATTCTTGATGAACACCACGTCGGCATTCACATCGTTGAGATTCTCGATGAGCGCGCCGTGTCCGCCCGGACGGAAGACGAGTTTGCCTGCGTCGTCGCGGAAAAGGTCGTTGTCGGGAGTGACTGCGATTGTGTCGGTCGACGGCTTCTGCTCCGAAAGAGATATGTCATACTTGACGCCGAAACGCTTCTCCATTGCGGGAACAGCCTCCGCAAGTTTTTCCTCGAAAAGCTTGCGGTGGTTCGAGGAAACGGTGAAGTGAAGCCTCACCTTGCCGCCCTTCGAAGCCGCTGTCTGCGCGCCCTCGGCGAGTTGCTCCTCAAGAGAGGTACGGACTCCGTCTGCGCTGCGGTGGAAGGTAAGGAGAGCCTTGGGAAGCTGACCGTAATTAAGTCCTTCAGGAAGGATAATCGCACCTACAAGCTCCTTGAGGCGACCGTCGGCTGCAAGTTCCTCGGGAGTTTTGCCGTAGAGTTTCCCGGTTGCCTCCTTGAGCTGGTCATAGAAGGCGAAATCGCCGATGCGCTCGACGAGCTGCGCTACCGGGCTGCCTTCGGCGGGAACTTCGTCCGCACCGTTGACAAAGGCGAACAGAGCCTTGAACATACGCGATGCGGCGCCGGAGGCAGGGACGAATTTGAGAACGTCGCCTCCGTCTTTGAGAAAGCGCTCCCAACGGTCGAGGCAAGCCTTTTCCATATCGGCATCGACGGGCAGAATGCCATTGCCTACGGACGACGGCGAATCTATTCTCAGATAGGGGAAACCTGTGCGGAAACGGTCGAGCTGCGCTTCGACGACGTCACGGGCAATGCCTTTGGCGCTAAGCTGCTCCAGATCGGCAGCGGTGAAATTTGTCATGATATGTCAGTTATTGGTTTTCTATTGAGCCAAAGTTACGAAATATCCCGAACAAGTGCAAAAAAATCCCCGTCTTCTCGCGATGACGGGGATTTCTCAGTTTATAGGATAGATTTTATTTAGCCTGCTTGAGCTTCAGGTTGTCGAGGAACCAGCGGTAAGCGGGAGCGCCATCGGCAACAGGCCACTGTGCGTCGCAGTTGCGGATAGTGATGGTCGAACCCTTGGCAATCTTGCCTGCGGGTATTTCGAAGCTTGCGCGTATCCACGAGTATACCTCGTCCTTGACGTACTCGTGCACCGGAACGTCGTATGCGGTTTCCTCAGCGCCGGTGGTGATGATGACCACGAGCTGGGTCTTGTCCCACTCGCCACTGCCTTGACGCTGCGACGACCAGTCGAACTCGAGTACTGTGTTGACGTCGGCGGGAACATCGGTGTCGATAGGCATTATGATGCCCGAGTAGTAGCCGGTAAGACCGAACTTGAGATAGTTGCGCTGGAGATAGGTCTGAGCCTGCGGCGCACGTTCTTCTTTGCTTGCTGCGTGAGTGGCTATGATTTCATATCCCTTTGCAAGCAGTGCGTCGTATGTAGAGACATCGTCAACCTTGTTGGTGCCGAGCTGCTGAGCCTTGGCATCGGGATTGTTAGTCTCGACGGTCTGACCCGCGGGAGCCTGGCTTGACCAAGGCTCGAGCCATTCGAAGTCTTCCGACCAGTAGATGACCTCATTTACACCGAGGTCCTCGAAAGAGGTGACTACGAGGTGAACTGCAGGAGCGGCGGTACCGCCGTAGACGCCGGTAAGCTTGAGGAGGTGACCGTTCATCTCGGCTGCGCTGAAGTCAGTGGTGGCATCGTCGATCATGACGGTGTACTTCTGGTCTGCAACGGTGAAGTTAGCGCCGTCGAGCGCGCCTGTTACAGTAACGTAGCTGCGCTTGGTCGAGGTGTAGCTGTCGAGGTTTGCGGTGATGTCGGTTGCTTCGGGAGCCTCAGAAACCTTGGTGGCTGCGGTGACTTCGGCAGCCTCGATGTAAGATGCGTTCTGAGCATCGACATACTTCGTACCGAGAACGTTGACGGCTGCGCCTACTGCGGGAGCTGCTGCGCCGGTAACGTAAGCCACGTCAGTACCGTCGGTAACGACGAAGGCATTTCCGGCAGTGATTGCAAGAACTGTAAGGTCGTTTACAATTACGGTGGCCTCCTCCTCTGCTGCCTCAGCCTGGGCGAGAGTGATAGGAGCGACGTCGCGGAACTGGTCGCCTGCCTGACGGACAACGACAACGGCGCGCGATGCGACAGTATTGCCGTGGAAAACGACTTCACCTTTACGGGGATTGTCAAGAGTGCCGTCGCGCAGGTTGTCGGCAACGGAGATGGTAATCATAAGGTCACCACTGCCGCTTGTCTGCGAAACAGTAACCCAGTCGGGTGCGTCGACAGTCCAGGTGGCGTCGGATACGACGCGTATCTCCTGGGGGGCTGCGTTCTGTCCGTCATAGTTAAGAACCTGAACGCTTGCCAGGACTGCCTTTGCCACATCCGGATCATCGTCATCGCAGGAGGTTGTCGTAAACCCGAGAAAAACGAGCAGAGCGGCAAGTATAATGTTTATTTTCTTGTTCATGATTGTTCGTTATTGAAATTGAACATTATTACCAACCGGGGTTCTGTTTGAGGTTGGTGTTGAGAGAGAGTTCGTTTGAAGGGATAGGATAGAAGTAGTCGCGGTCCTCGTTCCATTTGTTGCGGTTGACCTTGCTGCCGGCATGGTAGTTGATGTAGCCGTGGGTGTCGGTGCCTCCTGTCGTGGCGGCGGGATCGACGGTCAAGAACACATCCTTGCCGATTTCGAGGTACTGGCAGTCGTCGTAGCCGTCAACCTTGGGAGCTTCGCTGCCGTTGGCATAGAATACTACGCTGACTTTGCCGTCGCCCTTGAGGTCCATCTGGCAGGGACCTTCGAGATAGATGCCTGCAAAAGCCTGATTGAGACACTTGCCCTGATGCCAGCGCAGGAGGTCGTCGATGCGGAGAGCTTCCTGGGCAAGCTCGATTGTGCGCTCGCGGCGGATTTCGAGGATAATGCCGGTGTTGGCGCCTGTGACGTTGTCGTAGCCGGTCTCAGGCTTCATCAGATATACGTCGGGGGTGGCGTTGGCGGTAACGATGTTCATGGCGGGCATGCCGACGCGTTTGCGGATGAGGTTGACGCTCTGGTCGAGGTCGCCCTGGGTAAGGGTTCCGAGCTCTGCCTTTGCCTCTGCGTAGGCAAGAAGAACTTCTGCATAGCGGATGAAGGGGATGTCATTGTTGCAACGGCCCTGCGTCGAGTGGGGGTCACCGCAGACGCCTTTGCCCTGTGTCCACTTGATAGGCATATAGCCCGTGGGGGTCACGCCGTAGTTGACGGCAATCTTGGCAGATTCGCCGGGGTATTTATAACCCGGTGTCATGATTGTCTGTGCGAGGCGCGGATCGCGGTCCTTGACTTCGTCGAGGAAGTTCATTGTCTGCCATCCGGGACGGTCGGTGAAGCGTGTGCCGTCCTTCATCAGGTAAGTGTTGACGAACTTGCGGGTGAAGCCGGGACGTCCGTGCGTGCCGAGCTCGCAGTAGAGGGTAAGACCGTGCTGGTTGTTGGCGATGTTCGACTTGTAGGAACGGGCGAGGATATACTCGTTGGGGTCTGCGTCGTCTTCAACGAAGAGCATCGAGTAGTCTTCCTCGGGCTTGCCGGTGTTGTGGAGCGAGTATTTGCCGTACTTGCCGCTCATCAGCTTCTCTGCTGCGTCTACAGCCTGCTGGAGATAGTAGTTGTAGTCGTGACCTTCGAGAGTGATGTTGTGATATTTGCGGAAAGTGCCTTCGAAGAGGCATACACGAGCCTTGAGAGCGAGAGCGGCACCCTTGGTGGCGCGGAAAGGCGCTTCCTCCTTGTGCTTGTCGCGGGTGAGAAGATTCTCGACAGCATAGTCAAGGTCTTCGATAATGTGTGTCATGATGGTCTCGCGGTTGTCGCGCGGGTTATAGAGACGGTCGTCGTCGGATGCGAACGACTGGTCTACCCAGGGCACATCGCCGAAACGTTTGAGCTTGTCGTAGTAGAAGAATGCGCGGAAGAAACGCGCTACTGCCGCATACTGGTTATACGACTCGGTATCGGACGAAAGCTGACCGTACTCGAGGAAGTCGTTGATACGGCGAAGGTTTGTCCATGTCCAGCCGCCGCCGTTCTTGGGGATGGAGCGTTCGCCGCCGCCGCGTACGAAAGCGGTGAGGTTGGCGTTCACCATGACGTCGCTGATTTCCTTGGCGACATCATCGGCATCCGGCAGAAGATTATTGTAGAGCGGGTTTGTGAACATTTCCATGTCCGAAGCCGTGGCATTGGTGAAGTAGTCAATGTAGGTCGGCTTGTCCTTCGGCGTGAGATCGATGGCATCCTCGCAGGAGCTCAACCCTACGGCAGCCACGATCAGAGCGGGAATTATGTATTTTTTCATTGTAGTACTCCTTATTAGAATGTGAGGTCAAGACCGAACATGAATGTCTTGGGCCAGGGATAGAAGCAGTTGTTCAGGTCGCTGTTGCTGCGTCCGAACGAAGCCTCGGGATCGATGTACTTGCTGTTCTTCTTGATGGGCGACCAGTAAGCGAGGTTCTCGCCTGCGAAGTAGACGCGTACTTTGTCGATATGAGCCTTCTTGGTCCACTGCTGCGGAAGTGTGTAGCCTACGGTGAGGTTCTTCAGACGGCAGTAGCGGATGTTCTGGAGGTAGCGGTCGTTCGTGTACTGCAGAGGGCCCTTCGACCATGCGTAGCGGCCCATAGGACGCGGGAAGTATGCGTCGGGGTTGTCCACACTCCACACCTTGTCGAGGAAGTCGGAGGGAAGGAACGAAACGTATTCGTAAGAGTACGAGCCCCAGAACGCGTAGTTCTGTCCGTGAGGATACCAGTAGTGGTTGCCGGTGCCCTGGAAGAATACGGAAGCGTCGAAACCGAAGTACTGGAAGCCGACGGTCACGCCGTACGACAGAGTCGGGAGCGAGTTGCCGATGCGGCGGAGGTCACCGTGGTTGTCAAGAGAGTTGACAGGAACATACTCGGAAGCGGTTGTCTTGTCCTTGTCGTTGAGGTGCGAGAGGGCTTCCTTGTAGATGTCGCCGTCTTCGGGAAGATAAATCTTGCCGTTCCAGCGGATCATGTCCTCGCGACCGTCGTCGACACGGCCTGTACCGTCGATATCGAGGAACTTGACGTCACCGGCTTTCCAGCCGCCGGGCAGACCGCCGCGGATCTTGGTGAGGTCGACCTCGGAAGCGTACTTGGCGGCTTCCTCGTCGGTTGCGAAATACTTGTCAGCCACCGAGTAGCCCCAGATTTCACCGATCTGCTGTCCCTTGTAGTACTGCGAGAGAAGCTTGTTGTTGTTGTTGAACTTGGTGATTTCCGAGCGGTAGTCGGAGAGGTTGAAGCTGATGTTGTAGTTGAACTTGTGGTTGAAGAGGTTGAACGCGTCGTTCCACTGGAAGGAGAGTTCGTAACCCTTCGTGCGCATGTTGGCGATGTTCATGTCGGGAACCTCGGCGCCGTAGACGGCGGGAAGCTCTTTACCGAGAGTAAGCATGTTGTCGGTATCGCGGATATAAACGTCACCGGTGAAATTCAGTCGGTTGTTGAAGAAGCTCAGGTCAAGACCGAGGTCCCACTGCTTTGCTGTCTCCCAGGTAAGGTCGCCTGCGAGAGGCTTGTCGATGGATGTGTACTTCGACGAGCCTGTGCCTGTACCGAAGTTGAAGCTTGCGAAGTTCTTCGATGAGACGCCACGGAAGAAGTTGTAGAGCGAGCTTGTCTGCTGGTTGCCGAGGTGACCGTAGGAGAAACGGATCTTAGAGTTGTTCCATACGGGACGGAGGGGCTCCCAGAAGCTTTCTTCCGACATACGCCAGCCTACGGAGCCCGAGGGGAAGAAGCCCCAACGGTGTCCTTCGCCGAAACGCGACGTTCCGTCGTAGCGACAGGAGAACTCAAGGAGGTATTTGCCCTTGTAGTCGTAGTTGGCACGTCCGAAGATACCCTGGAGAGCGTATTCGTTCTGACCGCCCTGTACGGAGTATGTGATTTCGGTGTTGCCTTCCTGAGGAACTGCAAGAGAGATATCGTCGAGGTCGGCGGAGCTCAGCGAGCTTACGTCGACGCCTACGCGCTTGTAGTCGTACTTCTCATAGTTGTAACCCGCCATTACGGTAACGTTATGAGCCTCGTTGAAGGTATCTTTATAGGTAGCGAATGCGTTGACCGAACAGTAGTTGCGGGTAGCACTTACTTCGTTGAGGTGTGCGAGACCTGCGCCTGTCTTGTAGGCGTCCATCTCGGCGTCGGGACGCTGACGATAGTAGAACGGGTTGCCGCGGTGCATGTCGCGGTACTGGTAGAAGCGGTAAGTGAAGTCGCCTGTAACGGTGAGCTGTTCGATAGGCTTGATATTCAGGCGGAATGTGTTGGCGAAGTCGGTCTTGCGCTCGATGTTGCGGTGCGAGCCGCTGCCCTGAAGGATATGGCGGCCGTTGGCAACGCGGTAGCTCTGCCAGGGCACTGTACATACCCACGAGCCGTCGGGGTTCTTGAGAGGATAGCAGGCGAGGGCGTGACGGTTGGAGTATGCGAATGTGTCCTGAACGTCGCCGGAGCCCTGATAAGAGTAGGATGAGCCGTAGAACGAGGTGTTGTTGCTGACATCGACCCATTTGTTGACAGCGAAGTCAATCTTGGAGCGCATGTTGTACTTGTGGTACTTGTCAGGAGTGAGCTTGAGGATACCCTCGCGGAGGTCCATGCCGCCGGAGAGGAAGTAGCGGAACTTGTCCTTGCCGCCGCTGAACGAGATATTGTACTGCTGCGTCGGGTGACGGTCGCGGTACTGCTCGTGATACCAGTCGGTATTGTTGTAGTAAGCCCAGCGCTTCTGACCGTTGCGCTCGGTCTCTACGGTCCAGGGACGGAGAGGATTCTCGGTCTTGTCGTTGACACGGGCGAGAAGTTCCATCATGTCGTTGTTGTCGTACTGTATGTACTTGTCACCGCCGTTGGCAGCCTGCCAGAACATGTTGACGGTGTAGACCGACCAGTAGCCCTGGGTGATGAAGTCGGTGGAAGTAGTAGGCTCTTCCCAGCCGGCGCGGGCGTTGAAACGTACGGTTGCCATGCCGTCCTTTGCCTGGCCGCTCTTGGTTGTCACGAGGATGACACCGTAGGCAGCGCGTGCACCGTAGACGGCAGATGCGGATGCGTCCTTGATGACCGAAATCGACTCTACGTCGTTAGGGTTGACCATGTCGATGTCGCCGATGGCACCGTCGATAAGCACGAGCGGGCTACCGCCGTTGATTGATGTCTGACCGCGGACGTTGAGTGTTGCCGACTCACCGGGGACACCCGAACTTGTGGTCACATTAAGACCGGAGACAGCACCCTGAAGCATGTTGGAGACAGAGACTGCGGGGCGGTTCTCGAGAGCCTTTCCGTCGACAGCTGCGACGGCACCGGTGATGTTGGCTTTCTTCTGGCTGCCGTAACCGATGACAACTGTACCCTCGAGGGCGATTGAGTTTTCGGAAAGCACAACGGAAATGTTGTTTTCGTTAGCTCCGACCTTGACTTCCTTGGTAGTGTAGCCTACATAGGAAAATCTAAGAGTGACGGGACCTTCGGGCACGCGAATGGCAAAGTTACCGTCGACATCTGTTGCGACAGCCATCTTGGACTTGATGTCCTGGACGCTGACGCCGATCAAAGGCTCGTCCTGAGAGTCGAGGACTTGACCTTTAAGCTCCCGGTTCGCTGCATACGCCGATGGGAGTCCCGTCAGCAGTATCGCAAGAACTAAAAGCAGTCGTGTGATCACTTTCATAACAAAAATGTTTGATTATTGATTGGTGTTAACTGGATTTATCAGTTGAGGGGCTACTTATAAGCCTTGAGGGCGGCGTCGCTCTTGTCGAACGGCTTGGGACGCTCCATCTTCTCGGTCCATACGTTGCCGAACTCGTCCTTCACCGTGATGTTGAGGTCGACGTCGTGGTTCGTCGCCTGCACGCGGAAGAAGTGAGGATAGCTCTGAGTGACGAAGTTCGGAACCGCCGTTATGTTGTCGTTGAAGCGCTTGACACTCATGGCGGCGATGTGGAGAGGGTCGTACGCCATGCGCTGCTCAGGCACGAGTTCCTTGCCGTCTTCCTGCGTCACGGTGATGGTCCACGACGGATTGTAGTTCCATACGTTGATGAGGACGTAGTCGCTGCTGTTTTTAGGATATGCGTCGACATAGCGCTTGAAGCTCTTGTAAGCGTCGCTGCCGGTATTTGAGAGCATGGGCACGTCACCGGCGAAGGAGAATTCCACCTCGTTGAGGTCGTAGGTACGGAACTGAACGTCGGTATCCTTGTCGGTGGGTTTGTACATCCACTTCATGTTCTTGCCGTCGATGTTCCAGATGCCGTAGCCGGCAGGAGTGCCGTCGGGAGCCATGAGGATGTTCGACAGTTTGCCCGACCACCACCAGTCGCCGCACACAGCGGCAACGTTGTGCTCGCGGATGTCCTTGCCGCCGATTATGTTATGCGACGGTGCGACGTTATAGTTCTTGTGGGTATGTCCGCTGACAATGTCGAGCTTGTAGCCCTCGAAGCAGTTGATGAAGGCTGTGACATTGGTCATGTTGTTCTTGAACTGTGTGGCGGTGGACACGCCGTAGACAGGCGCGTGAAGAGTCACCACGACAGGCGTCGACTTGTCGACGTACGACAGGTCTTTCTTGAGCCATTCGAGCTGGTCTGACATCACATATTCCACATAGTTGCGCTTATGGCTCTCGTCGTAGTTGGAGCAGTCGATGTTGTCGAGCGCGATGTAGTGCACGTCGCCGATATTATATGAATAATGTGTAGGTCCTACAGCCTTGCGGTAAGGAGCCTTGGCGTCGTAGTTGCTGTGCACGGCATACATGTCGTTGTCGTGGTTGCCGATGGTATGGTATATCATCAGGTTGTCGAAGAGCGCGTTTGCCTTCTCCACATAGTTTTCGAGGGTGAACTGACCCCAATAGAGGTCCCACGTCATGTCGCCGAGAGTGATGCCGTAGAATTTCTCGCCCGCATGGCGTGCGATATACTCGTTGACGTCTTTCGTGAACTCGGTGAACTGCCCGATGTCGCCGTTGCGTGCTGCAAGGTGCATGTCGCCGAAGAAAAGTACATTATAGCGGCTCTGATCCACTTTCTTAAGAGTGAAATTGAATGATTCTGCCTTTTCCTTGTCGTCCTGGAAGACAAGCTTGTGGAAGAACGTCGGGAACACGCCCTCGCGCTCCGGCTCATAGCCCGAAGGAACTATCATGAAGACATACGGAAGAGCCTTTTCCGACTCAAGCTCGTACTGTCCCTCGGCATTGGTCTGGGCAAATATCTTGCCGTCGCTGACCAGGACGCCCTCTACCGGACCTTCGGCTGTCGACACGACACCGTAGATTGTCGTGCCCGGACGGGGTTCGAAAGACTTTTCGACAATCCTTACCTGCATCTTGCCGCAGGTGCGCATATTCTGACCGCGGCGGTAGACTACCGTATATGTGCCTTCCGAAAAGCTTGCGGGAAATCCGAAAGTAAGGCTGTTGTCAGTGAACGAGGCAATCGCACAGGGCGTGTATGTGCCGGTGCCCTCGAGCTGCAGGCTTATCACGTCGGAAGCTTCCACTTTGCCGCTCTTGACGGCGAGAGTGATGTCGCGCGAATCGCCCTTGACGAGTTCGTAAATGGAGGGAAGCTCGACTTCGGGAAGGGTTCCGGTGGTTGTGCCCGGGGTGTCGGGCTCATTTTTATCGTCGCTGCACGAAACGAACAACGACGCCACGAACAAAGAGACAACAAGTGTAAGGTACCTGAAGACTGTGGTTTTCATGTTTTATCTTTTATTTTATGCGATGAGGAGAAGATAATTGGTTGATATTAAGACTTAATAGTTTAATTTTTCGGTATTAAAGGTAAAACTGACAGGATACAGGCACTGCGCCCGCACCGTGCGGAAAGGACAAAATGCTTTCCGACACGATGCAAAGTTAGCACAATTGTTTTAATAAACTACAAAAATGTTGAATATTTTTTTGCTAAAAAATTCGAAACGAAACCTTTCGAAACCTATTCAAAAGCAAAATTGCTTCGAAAAAAAGCTGCTTTTTTCACACTTTGATTTCGAAATCGTTAATTTATCATAAACTTGCCGGTTTCACAATCGGCGCACAAAAAAAGCCCCGAGCGCCGATGAAGGCGTGCGGGGCTCGGAAATATCGGATTATCAGGTCGTCAGACCCGGGAATCAGCGAACAAAGAGCTTGCGCTTGCCGACAATATAGAATCCGGGCGCAAGGCTGCGGATAGTGGCAGCGTCGGCATTCTCATAGAGAAGGACGCCTTCTATCGTATAGACCGTCTGAGGCTCGTCGGACACAGTCACATCGTCGACGCCCGACGATTTGCGGACGGTCAGCGACGCGAAAGCGCCCCGGCTACCCGAAATGGCGTAGACAAGGCACTGACCCTCCCCTACTGCCGTGACAAGTCCTGATTCGTCGACCGTGGCGACATCGTCGTTGCCCGACGACCATGCTACGAAGGTGTTGGTGACGTTCTCCGGCTCGAAAGTAACCGAAAGGGATGCCGTCGCGCCTTCGTCAAGGGTGAGGGAGCCGGGCGAGACGCTGAGAGCGGTCGCGGGGATGCCCTCGGGAAGAACCTCAAGGGTGCAGGTAGCTGTAAGACCGTTTGTCGATGTCGCCGTGATGACAGCCTCGCCGACACCTACGGCAGTAACCTGACCCTGGCGGCTGACCGTTGCCACGCTCTCGTCGGAGCTTGCCCATGTGGCGCTGCTGACTGCCGTAGTGGGCTTGACTTTGACGTTTATCACACGCTTGTCGCCTACCTCGAGGACAAGATTGCTGATGTTGAGGGCGAACGTCTCGGGCAGAGGGCTGCCGACAGTCACGTCGCACGTCGCCGAAAGACCGTTCTCTGTTGTCACGGTGATGACGGCGCTGCCATGCTTCACTGCCGTGATTTTGCCGGTCTCGTCGACTGTGACGACCGTTTCATCGGAAGATGACCACTCGCATTTGTTGTATCTCACGGCTGCGGGAACCGTCACTGCCTCGAGGACAGTGGATTCGCCGGAGTTGATATAAAGGCGCGCGGGCGAGATGCTCACCGAAGTGGCATAGTCGGGACCGACTGTCACTTTGCATGATGCGCTGACGCCGTTCGGAGCCGTCGCCGTGAGGGTCGTCGTTCCCACCTTGACGCCTGTCACATTGCCGTCAGCGTCGACGGTCGCCACCGATGTGTCGGCGGTCGACCAGCTGACAGTACGCACCTCGACATCCTCTGGGGCAATCACGACAGAAGCTTTGGCGGAGACGCCGACGAACGTCACGATTCCGGCAACATCGAGCGAAAGCGACTCGGGATACTTGGCGTTGACTGTTACGTCGCATGTAGCCTTAAGTCCGTTGACGGTGCTTACGGTAATGACTGCGGTGCCGCGCGATATGCCTTTCACCACACCGTCGCCCGATACTTCGGCGACTCTCTCGTCGGAAGATGTCCATACGAGCGCGTTCGAGACGGCATCGGCGGGAGTAATCTCGGCGCGGAGCTGTACGGTCGACCCGGCATAGAGCGTAGCCTCGCTGCGGTCGAGTCTGACGCCGGTCGGGACGGACTGCACCGCGGCGTCGTATTCGGCGCGGCTGACGACTTTAAGCGATGCGGGCGAGCCCTCCGGAACCTTCAGGTAGCTGCGGTTGGCGGGAAGATACTCGATGTCGGCGGTGAGATAGCCGAGCGAGCCGTCGGCAAGAGTGCCGAGGACACGCATGGTCTTCTTGTCGTAGGGGGTGAGGTTGAGATGGGTGTTCATGTAGTTCTCGAAGTAGACGCCTCCGAGAAGGTTGCCCTGGACGGCGGTTCCTGTGCCGCCAACGTTAAGACGGTTGCCGGAAGGACGCGTGTCGGGACATTCGATGAAACACGGAGTGGCTGCGGGGACAGTACCTTTCACCTCCTCGGCGACTGCCATACCGTAGTCGCATTTGGTTATGGCATACACCTTGACACCTTCCGAGTACGGAGAGAAGGGGAAGGAAGCATAGAAAGGCGCATAGTGCTTGCCGCCGGCGTCGACTGTCGGAAGCGCGCCGAAATAGCTGTCGCCCGTCGTGCTGATGGGCTTGATGTTCCATTTGCGGCGGTCATCCTTGACTTCCGTAGACATGGAGCCTTTCTCGGAATCCGAAGAATCGGCGTCGCCGAGATACTTGGAGGTACCACTGTTGCGACCGTAGGCATAGTACGTGCCGTCGCTCAAGCCGAGAATCGACAGGTAATAGCCGATGATTTCGTATATGCCCGTGCCTTGCGCGGTGACGTCGTAGTCATAGCGCCCGGCGTCGACCTTGGAGATATGCAGGACGGTGGCGGGATCGGAAGCCGCTTTCTCGTCGCCTTTCCAGAGCTGGATGGCAAGGGCGTCGACCGACGTCGTCGGTATGTCGATTTTGCCCTTGTTGTCGGTGATGTAGATATATCGGGCGGTGACATGGTTCTGCACGCGGTAGTAGCCGTCGCCGTTGAGCTGTGCTCCGGCAGAGAAGATGACAGAAGAAGCCGCAGCGAAAGAGAGTAGGAGTTTCTTCATATAACTATATTGGTAACAAAGCTATAAAAAACAGACACCTGTCCTGCCTCGGAGTCACCTTCTTGTGACCTTGGCAAAGGACAGGTGCTGTTTTATCTAACGTCGGCAGACCTGAATTATTATCTGCCGGCGCGAATTAAAATCAGTCGGCGATACAGATCGCTACGCGGTTCTTGACTGCTTCCTTGTAGGGCTGGTCTTCTGCCTCACCCATACTCTTGACGGTGATGCGGTCGGCAGCGATGCCATACTTGGTGCGGAGAAGTTTTGCGACAGTCTGTGCGCGCTGGTTGGAAAGGCGCATGTTGATGGCGCGTGTGCCGGTGCCCTTGTCGGCGTAGCCGGTAACGACAACCTTCGACTCGGGATGAGCCTTGAGGTAGTCTGCCATTTCCTTCACCTTAGCCATTTCGCGGCTGTTGACGGTGTAGTTCGAGATGGTGAAGAACACGTCTACGCGATAAGGTTCGGGAGCGACCTCGGCAACAGTGTTGGTAACGGGAACCTCAACGGGAACCTCGACGATCTTCTCGACGATTTTCTCGACAATCTGGGGTTCGGGAGCGGGGATGACGCGGGTTGTCTTGGTGTACTTCTTGCCGAAGGTATAGCGTGCGCCTACCAGAGCGTTGAAGTACCAGTCGGCGTTGCCTGCCTTCTTGCTGTTGTAGCCGTCGGGGAGGACGTTTGCCTGGAGTTCGATGCCTACTGCCCAGTTCTCGGTGATGTTGAAGTTGACATCAGCGCCGAACTGACCTACGAAACGGGGCTTTGTGCCGTCCCACAGCTTGCCGAGGAGCTGGTAGTTGTCGTTGGCGGCGGCGTAAGCCTTGTTGATGTCGTTAGCCTCGCCGTTCTTGTAGCCGATGTTGACACCGATACCGGCGAAAACA
>JAGBDG010000025.1 GCA_017937625.1 Muribaculaceae bacterium
ACGATGAAGCGGACAGCCATGCGGGTGTCTTTGTTGGCTCCGCAGAAACCGTCTACTACATAGAGCTTCTTGTTGGAGAGCTCCTTGAGCGCGAGTTCCTTGCAGGCAGCCCATGCTTCCTGCGACGCGGGCTTGTTGTCGTTCTTGTATTCGGGAGTTGTCCACCATACGGTGTCCTTCGATTTTTCATCGAGAACGATGAATTTGTCTTTAGGCGAGCGACCGGTGTAAACGCCTGTGAACACATCGACAGCGCCGAGTTCGGTAACGTAGCCTTTCTCGTAGCCTGTGAGGTCGGGGTTTGTCTCGTCTTTGAAAAGTTCGTCGTAAGTGGGGTTGTAGATCACTTCGGTTGTGCCTGTGATGCCGTATTTGGCAAGGTCGGCTTTGACTTCGGCCGCACGGGCCTTTCTGATGTCTTCGCTCATATTGCTTGAGAGTATTTGTAGTTATGTATGATTAATATTCTATTTGTCTCGGGCAAGGCTTTGCCTTGTTAACCGAGTGCAAAGGTATGAAAAAAAATTCGTGTAGCGTGCCAATTATGGAAAAATTTCTTTATTAATAAAATTTAATCAAGCTCACGGTCTCTGTCCGTGCAAGTGAGAGAACGAGAGCGCCGCGCCGAAAGTTCTGACTATTAATTATTTTTATCATAAGCGCCCGGCGGCAGCCGCGTGGCGGTTGAGGCGTCCGGGAAAGAGAAAGATAATCGACAGCGCTATCATCGCGGCGAGCGCCCACGGATAATATAAATAAGGAAAGGGAGCGGCGGGCGATATGCCGGCAAGCGATGTGGCGAGGAGGGTCTGGGCACCGTACGGTATGAGGCACTGCACCACGCACGAGGCGGAATCAAGCAGCGAGGCGCTCTTGCGCGGGTCGATGCCGTAGCGGTGTGCGATGTCGCGCGAGATGCCGCCGACGGTGATGATTGCCACGGTGTTGTTTGCCGTACAGAGGTTTACGGCTCCCACAAGGAAGGCAAGGACTGCCTGGGCGCCGCGTTTGCCGCTGATGTGAGCGGTCAGGCATTGCAGGAGATAGTCGATGCCGCCTGCCGCCTTGATGATGCCGAGCATTCCGGAAGCGAGGAGTGTGATGACGATGAGGTCGCCCATGCCGGCGATACCGTCGCCCCCGAATCGCGCCATGTCGATGAGCGAGAAACCGTTGCAGGCACCGAGGACAAGCGCCGTGGCGATGCCGAGAGTGAGTACTACGGTGACATTGATGCCGATTATTGCCGTGACGATGACGACAAGGTAAGGAAGGATAAGCCAGGAATCGCTGTTTTGCTCCATGACTATAGGCTGAGAGCCGCTGCTCATGACTATGTAGGCGGCGAGTGTGGCTACGGCTGCCGGAAGCGCTATCCAGAGGTTTGCCTTGAACTTGTCTGCCATGCCGCAGCCCTGCGAGCGTGTGGCGGCTATCGTAGTGTCGGAGATGAAAGAGAGGTTGTCGCCGAAGAATGCGCCCCCGAGAACGACTGCCACATAGAAGGCGACATTTCCTTCGGACATCACAGCCAGTTCGACAGCGAGGGGAGTCAACGCTACGACAGTGCCGACCGACGTTCCTACCGAAAGCGAGATGAAGCACGCTGCCATGAAAAGCGTGGGCACCACGAAATCGGGAGGGAAAACCCGCAGGGTAAGGTTGACAGTGGCGTCGACAGCTCCTATTTCCTTCGCTATCGCGGCGAAGGCGCCGGCGAGCACGAAGACCCATATCATATATAGGATGTTGCTGTGTCCGGCGGCGCGGGAGAAGGTCTCGATGCGCTCGTAGAGGGGTTCGTCGCGGAAAACGACCATCGCCCACATCGAGGCGACGACAAGCGCCACCGAGATAGGCATCTTGTAGAAATCGCCGATAATGACCGACACCGCCACATAGAGCAGCAGGAACACAGCCATGGGCGAGAGAGCCAGCAGACCGCGAGCCGCAGAGTTATGTCTGAAAGGAGGATTGGAACTGTCCATTGCAAGATTTTTCGCGCCGCCATCCGGCAATGCGCATAGTTACAGCCACAAAAGCTGTCCTGAATTTGGGGACAAATATAGCGATTTTTGTCCTAAAAAAAAGGACACCCCGAGTATTTTTAATTATAGGAAAGCGCGAATCCGGCGTATTTTCGCATTTTTACGGTTTTATTTCTTATCTTTGCTGTCATAATAATGCAATGCTATAATTCTATGAACCTTTATCGACTTATCGCAGTTCCGGCTCTCGCATTTCTCCTCGCGGAAGAGGCATTTGCCGCCGACGGCATAGCCGTGGTGAAAAAAGACGGCTCGCAGACCGAAGTGAGCTTCGAGCGCCTCGACCGTCTCGATATCGGCAAGGACGGCATCACCGTCAGAAATGCCGACGGCACATCAGCCGACATCCCGTATGCCGAACTGTCAAAAGTACTTATAGGTGTCGCCACAACATCGGCATCACTCCCCGACGCCGCGGCTTTCGCCGTCTATCCCACGCGCACGACGGGCAACATATACGTCGCCGGACTGCCGCAGGGCACAACGGTAAGCGCGTGCAGCACAGCCGGAGTCGTTGCCGCCTCGACATCAGCCGGCAGCGACGGCAACGCCGTTCTCAACCTCACCCAGGCTCCGTCGGGCATCTATCTCGTCAGCGCAGCGGGCAAAACAGTAAAAATAGTAAAAGAATAACACGATGATAAAGAAGACAATACTCGCGGCGCTCGTCATGACAGCCACCGCAACAGCCACGGCGCAGTACGACAACATGTACCTCATAAAAGGCTCGCACGTGGTGGGCAAATACAATGTCGACGACGTCGACTATGTATCCTTCACCCTCCCCGAAGGCGTCACAGAAAACAATATATGGCTGACCGTCAACAAAGTGACAAAGAACTCCGTCACATACACGGTCAACACCGTCAGTCCGAACATCGCCTACGCACACAACGTCGTCTCATACTACGACGCCAACTATACCGCTCTCAACTATGAAGGCGACATGTTCGAAAACCTCGCTCCTGAAATACAGACCGACATTCTCAAACTCATCCTTCAGACCTCGTCATACGTCGGCATCGACACCGACACATACACGCAGACCGACCATGCCGACGACGGCACCGGAGGCATATACCCCTACTTCAACGTCGCTCCCGGCACACGCCATTTCCTCTGCGCGTGGGAAATCGACCCGGTCAGTCAGAAACCTCTCGACACATTTGTCTACACCGAATTCACCACAGAGCAGCCCGGCAAGAGCGACTGCGACGTAAACTTCACTTTCAAACGCACCAACGAGCAGGGCGTGGCGTTCGAGGTCACCGGCAGCGGCGTCTACTACCTCCGCACCGCATGGGGACCTAAATCGAACATGGACCTGTACGCCGAAGCATACGGGGTCGACTTTCTGCTCGGAACGTTCGGAGAGATATACAACCTTGACTTCCTCCAGGGTACCGGCGATTTCAAGGACGGCATAGAAAACGCCACATGGCCGACGAACGGTTCGGGAGAATATGTCATGTTTGTACGCGCCTACGATACAGACGGCGATATCACCGACCGGAGAT
>JAGBDG010000241.1 GCA_017937625.1 Muribaculaceae bacterium
ACAAAATGAGCCGAAAAATAAATAAAATCATTGTTCAGTAGGGCAATATGCCGATTTATATTAATTTTGCATTTAAGGAGGAATAAAGAGCAACATCAGAAGTCCGTTGGACGACTTTTTGGAGGAGGACCGACGATGAATATATTTAAGAAAAATAACAGCCAATCGTCTGTTGGCATTACGTTAGCAACAAATTGTAAAACGATAGTGATATGAAAACGAACATACCTTTTGAATTGACAAATGAACAACGCAAATATTTGGGATTATCTCCTGTCGGTGATACGTGGGAGTTAGTCTATTTTGCCGGACAATATTTGTATTATGATGGTAATATAATCCGTAAAATAATAACAACAGATGATTACGGCTCGTATTATGAAGCTGAATTATACGAGATTACAGAAGAAAACCGTACTATCCTGTTGCCCAAGACCAACCGGGGAAAGCCTAAGAAGATGAATTATACGGCAACTTTGTCTTTTCGACCGTTTGGTGTATATTTCAGTTTTTCCGCAAACCAGATAATTATTGACAATTATACAACTCAAACAACATTCTACCATGAAGGCAGGCAAAGAAACCTGTCTTTGAAAGAATGGTTGAACCGATGGATTTCAGAAACAACGGAAGAAGATTTGGAAGAGATTGAACTTTATAAAAATTCCAAACGGCAACATATAAAATATCGGGAGGGAGATTTCTTTGCCTTTAAGATTGGAAGAAGGAAATGGGGCTTCGGACGTATTGTCATGAATATAGCCGAACGGCGCAAGTCCGCGACATTCAAAGTCAGAAAGAACTATGGATTATCCAATCTAATGGGAAAGCCTTTGTATATCATGGTTTATCGGAAAATAGCAGAAACAACCGATGTTGACATAAATGAATTGGCTTTATGCGGGACTTTACCTGTACAAGCTATTATGGATAACAATTTTTATTACGGTGAATATAAGATAATAGGAAACCTGTCTGTTACGGCAGAAGAATGGGAGCCTATAATATCATACGGCAGAAGTATCAATGCACAGGACAGAGATACTGTGTATTTACAATACGGACTGATATACAGAGAGACAACCATTGATAAATTTGATAAATATTTGACAGGAATCAAAGGGGAAGTCAATCCTTTTCGTAATGAAGCAATTGGTTTTGGTATTTATGACTACTCTATAATCGAGGATTTGGTGAAAGGAAATGAAACAAAACCTGCAGCAAATGTTCCAGATTATTATTGGGATAGAGACTTACGGGCATCGAAGAATGTTGATATAAAACGTGAAATTTTTACGTTTTTCGGACTGGATCCAAATAAGAGTTATGCGGAGAATCTGAAATTAGAGATAAACAAATAAGTCGCTAACAAGGAAAGACAACCCCTAATCATCAAAGGGCTGTCGGTGTTCCGCATACGACCGTCGACCTCGGCGGTCGGGGGTACTGAGGTGTCTGCGACTGCGGATCGGGCGCGGGATGAGGCGGATGTTATTGGGAATAATGGGAGGTTTGGGAGTGATGGGAGGTTTTTAGATAATGCGTGATGGGGGATGAGAAAATTCAGGAAGGTTTATTGCCTCCGGCAAAAATTCGCTTTAGGAGGCGCTGCACTGGCAACGCGCTGCTTATTCCAGGGTTGTGAGCGGCTATGCCGCCTTGGCATACCTACGGCATGCCAGATGCTTGGGAATATTAACCTGTGCTTCGCGTTTCGAGCCGGCGCGCGCTCCGCGGCTTGGCTCGAAAGCGTGGGGGACGTTCTGTCCGGCAGCTTCGCAGTCGGTTGTAGGGAAATCGCCCTTTCAGGGCTTTGTCGTGGGTCGGAGTTCGCGGAGTACTCGGAGTTCGCAGATGGGTTTAGTCGGCGGTCTGCGAGCGCCGCTCCTTTTTGATTCTTCTACCCCGAGCGCCTTCGGCGGTCGGGGCTACTGGGGAGTCGGCGACCGCGTTGCGGGCGCATTGTGCGGCGGGGTAGAGGGCTGGGGAGATAAAAAAGAGACTGTGCCGGGGGCACAGTCTCGTCCTAAATCTAACTAATGCGCTTCTGTCAGCGGGTCAGTCGGTTGATGGGTTCGGGAAGACGGAGGATGTCCTGAGTCTTACGCTCGCGGGCGGGGACATTGGCGGCGAGTGTCGCACGGATGTCGCGGCTCGACGAGCCGATGTGGAAGTTGTAGCTGCCGGGGGCTGTGACCCATGCTACTTTTTCTTCGTCATAAGAAGCGAGGTCGTCGGCATTTACTGCCATTGTGACGGTAGCTGTCTCGCCGGGCTTGAGTTCTGCTGTCTTGGCGAACGCCTTGAGTTCTTTTTCGGGCTTGTTCATCGTCTTGCTGTCGGGAGCGGAGCAGTAGAGCTGGACAATTTCTTTGCCAGCCGCGTTGCCTGTATTGGTGACGTCGACGCTGACAGTGTAATTGCCGTCGTTCTCCTCAATTTTAGGATTGGAGTAGCCGAAAGTCGTGTATGAGAGTCCGTAGCCGAAGGGATAGGACACGTCCTTGCCGAAGCTGTCGAAGTAGCGGTAGCCGACATAGACGTCTTCTTCGTAATTTGTGAAGTCGATGTCTTTGATCTCATGCTTCTTGGTCGCCTTTTTCGTAAAATCGGTCAGTTCGGTGTCGAAATTGATCGGGAAGTTTGCGGTTGAAGCATGGTCGCGGTAGTTGACGGGGAAAGTCATGGTGAGCTTGCCGCTGGGATATGATTTTCCGCTCAGGACGTCAGCCACTCCGTTACCGCCTTCCTGTCCGCCCTGCCATGCGCAGAGGATAGCATCGGGAGCGTTCTTCCAGGAAGCTGTCTCGATGGCTCCGCCAACGTTGAGCACAACAACTGCCTTCTTGCCTGCGGCATGGAAAGCCTTGCAGACGTCACGGATGAGGGCGAGGTTGGCGTCGGTGAGATCGAAGTCCGCCGACTCGCGGTCGCGGAACTCTCCGGAGCCTCGTCCGACAGTAATGAGGGCTATGTCGGTGTCCTTGGCGAGCTGTCCGAGACGCGCGGCGCCGAAGGTCATTTCCTCAGGGAGGACTATGGGCATGAAAGCGGCGAACTTATCTTTCTTGTCGGGAGCGAGACGTTCTTTCTCGGAGGCGATGTGTGCGGCATAATCCTTTTCGAGGGACTCGTCGGTGACGTAGCCGGCATTATGGAGACCGTCGAGGAGCGAGACGGTGTAAGCGCGGTTAACGTTGCCTGAGCCTGTGCCGCCGGGGATGAAGTCGTAGGAGGTGCAACCGAAAAGGGCGACTTTCCTGACGTCGGAGGTGAAGGGCAGTGCGGAGTTGTCGTTTTTCAGCAGTACCATACCGTCGGCGGCGCTGCGGCGCGTCAGGTCGGCATGGGCGCGAAGATCGGGTTTGTTAGAGTACTCATAGCCTTTGAAGCGGGGAGTACGGAGTATTAGCTCGAGCACACGGCGGACGTTGCGGTCGAGCACAGCCTCGTCGAGACTGCCGTCCTTGACAGCGGCGATGATGTCGTCGTACTGCTTGGCATATCCGGGCTGGAGCATGTCGTTGCCGGCTACCATCTGTGCGGGCGCGTCGGAACCGCCGAACCAGTCGGTCATGACCATGTTGCCATAACCCCACTCATCGCGGAGGAGGGTGGTGAGCAGGTCTGTGTTCTCTGACGCGTATGTGCCGTTGATGTAGTTGTAGGAGGACATGACGGTCCAGGGATCAGCTTCCTTGACAACGGTCTCGAAGCCTTTGAGATATATTTCGCGAAGGGCACGGGGAGATACCTGGGCATCGTTAGCCATTCGGTTAGTCTCCTGGTTGTTGACGGCGAAGTGCTTCACGGATGTGCCGACGCCGTTGCTCTGTACGCCGCGGACGTAAGCGGAAGCAATCTTTCCGCTGACGAGAGGATCTTCGGAATAGTACTCGAAGTTACGACCGCAAAGAGGATTGCGGTGGATGTTGAGCGCCGGCGCGAGGAGCACATCGGCGCCGTATTCGAGAACCTCGTTGCCTATAGCTTTGCCGACTTCCTCGACAAGCGCGGTGTCCCATGTCGAGGCAAGGAGTGTGCCGATGGGGAAGTGGGTGCAATAGTACGTCGCGGTATCGCCTTCTCTTGTCGGGCTTATGCGCAGACCAGCGGGACCGTCGGCGAGGACGATTGCCGGAATACCGAGGCGCTCAACGGGATATGTCGTGCCTGCGGCTCCGGGGACGATATTGCGTGTCTCGCCCACGACGGCGCTGTCGCCGTCAGTGAGGCCCTCCATGCCGGTGCCGATGAGCAGGTGTACTTTCTCGTCAAGAGTCATAGCGGCGATGACATCGTCAATCGGAGCTTTGCCGAGTTGTGGCGTCCTGTTGCAGGCAGATAGCATGACTAATGCCGCGGCGGAGATAATCAATGACTTTTTCATGCCTTTCTGAAGAGTTGTGGAACAAATTCGGTGAGATAGATTCGCCAGTTCTTCCAGATGTGGCCGTCAGGGCTCTCGCGATAGGTGTACTTGTAACCCTTGTTGTCGAGTAGCTTGCGATAGTCGGTGTTAGCCTGATAGAGGAAGTCCTTGTCGCCGATGGCAATCCAGTAGAGCGCAGGTTTCTTCGCGAACTGAACGGCGAGCTTGCCCTCGATATCATCATATACGGGTGAAGTGACGTTCTGACCGGGCATGATAGCAGCCGAGAAAAGACCTACATAGTCGAACATGTCGGGGTACTGCTTGGATATGTGCATGGAGTGGAAACCGCCCATGGAAAGACCGGCGATCGCGCGGTTCTTCTTGTTTGCCTTGGTGCGGTAGTTCTTGTCGATGAACTTTACAATCTCGGGGAAAGAAGTCTCGAACGAGCCTTCCATAGTCTTGGGCAGTGCAGTTGTGGGCTGTGTGTAGCCGAGCGATGACTCGCCGGGAGCAGCCTCAAGACCGGCGTTGCCGTTTGTCATGACGACAATCATGGGCTCAGCCTTTCCCTGGGCAATGAGGTTGTCGAGAATCTGAGCGGCTCTGCCGAGCTCGGTCCAGGCGTTCTCGTCGCCGCCCATGCCATGGAGAAGATAAAAGACGGGATAGCGCTGGCTGCCTTTCTCATAGCCGGCGGGGGTGTAGACTGTGAGACGGCGGTTCATGCCGAGAGACGGGCTGTTGTACCATACTTTGGATACGGTTCCGTGAGGGACATCCTTGACAGCGTAGAGGTCGGCACGCTCGTCGCCACCGATGAGGAACACGTTGGTAAGGCTCGCGGTGTCACGAATCACGAAAACATTGCTGGGATCGTTGATTTTAAGACCGTCGACAAGGAAGGTGTAGCTGTAGAGCTCAGGGGCGAGAGCCTCGGGAGTGGTGTATTCCCATACGCCGTTCTCACCCTCTACGAGGTCGGCGACACCGGGTCCGTCGAAGGTGCCGAAGGGAGTCTGAATTGGCTGTGTGGGGAGGAAATCACCGGTAACCTGAACCTTTACAGCCTTGGGAGCCTTGAGGCGGAAAGTGACGGTGTTGTTATCGTTAACTTCGGGCGATTTAATCTGTGAAGCGCCCCAGAGCGCCTGCTGTGCCATGGAAGCAAAAGCGACGCCGATCATCAATGCGATAGAAATTACTTTTTTCATTAGTTTATGAGAGGTTTATTTTTCAAAGTTTCGTGTTACAAAAGGCAGTGCGGTAAAGAGAGCGGTGTGCCAGTATTCGTTGGTATGACCGCCGTCGCGGACGCGGAACTGGCAGGGAATGCCCGCATTGCGCATAGCCTGAAAGAATTCGATGTTGCGGTCGAGGAGGAAATCGTCGTCGCCGCAGTCCACGAACCATGCCACAGAGCGGAGGTCGTTCTTACGGGCGTCGTCGGCTTCCTGAACATAGCGGACGCAGCTGTTGTCGATGACAGACTTGGTAAGCAGATTCATTTTGCTCTTTGGGTCGGGCGTAGGATTCTCTGATCCTGCGGGAATGTTCATAAGAGCGCTGATGGCATAGACCGATCCGAACATGTCGGGGTGGCGCTGTGCGTAGCTTGTGGCACCTCCTCCGCCCATCGAGAGTCCGGCAATGGCGCGGTGACCTTTGTCACCTTTGATGCGGTAGGTCTTCTCGACAAAGGGCAGGAATTCTTTATAGAAGAAATCCTCGTAAGCCCATCCGGGCATGTTGAAGTATCCGTTCCATTCAACCATGGGATTGCCGCCTGCATCGGGCGAAACGACAATCATCTCGCATGCCTCACCTGAGGCTATAAGCTGGTCGAGCACGTCTTTGGCACGCTGGTCGTTGAACCAGCTTGTGTTCACACCGCTCATGCCGTGGAGGAGGTAGAGCACGGGGTAGGTGCGCTGAGGCTGGGTCTCATAGCTTGCAGGAAGATATACAGTGTATCTCCGGACGGCGTTCAGGATGTCGCTGTGTATGCTGTCGGTCATGATTTTGCTCTGCGGTCCCCATGGGAACTGCGCCTGTGCGGACAACGCGACAACAAATACACTGAAAATTAACAATAACTTTTTCATTACCTGAACTGTGCGTCAAAGAACTTGATAATCTTGGGCGAACATGCGCTCCAGAAAGCCCAGTCGTGAGTGCCGGGACGCTCGATATAGGTGAAATTCGGCAGAAGGGGAGAGAACTGCATAGCCTCGTTCAGCCCCTTGTTAGCTTCGTAGAGGAAGTCCTCCGTACCGATTTCTACTGTAATAGGCGATGCACCGGGAGCCCAGATCATATCGAAGATGTTCACGGTACCCTCGATACCGAGAGCGGGCGAGCAGGCGTATATGCCGGAGAACTGGTCGGCGTACTTGAGACCATAGTACAGCGAGCCGAAGCCGCCCATGGAAAGTCCGGAGATACCGCGCTTACCGTTACCTTTGTACATAGCCTCGATAGCGGGAACGAATTCGGTCATGAAGAAGGTCTCATAGTTCATGCCTTTGCTCTGGTAGTTATCGATATAGAACGCGTCGAATCCGTCGAACGAGCCCTGCGGAGAAACGATTACCATCTCGGTGTCGACACTGCCCGTGTGACAGGCAATATTGCCGCCGTTGAGCCAGTCGTTATTGCCTCCGGAAGCTCCGTGGAGCATATAGAGGACAGGGAAGGTCTTGACTCCGTCGAAGCTCTTGGGAAGCACCACCGAATATTTGACCTCACGACCGAGGACAGTGCTCTGGAAAGTCTGATCCTTGAGTTCTGTGCCGCTCTTTTCGAGACATGTGACGAAACGGATGCTGACATTTGTGGTACCGTTGCCGCCGGCAAGAGTGATGTAGCTGAGGTCGGCGCCGCTGAAATTATAAAGAGTCTCGCCGTTGATTCCTGTAACGGTTTCAATGTTTATCTTGCCTTGGGTGATGTACTGTTTTTCACCTGCTGCCGAAACGACGTATGCTCCGCCTGCCATGCCGTAGTCGGGCACGAGCCATCCGTTGTCGATGAGCCAGGGCTCGACGGGCGAGCCGGCGATGGTGTATGTGCCTACAAGCTCGCCGACAGGCAGGTTCTCAGTGTTTATTGCCTCGAAGAAAGCGGCATCTGCGCCGTTCGGGTCGGTGATGCTGAGGGTGTACTTGTTCACGCCGGGTATCACTGTTGTCTGCCATGTAGTATAGTCGGTGACGGTTACGGGATCTACCTTCACGGTGACTGTATAACCGCTCGGTTCGGGGTCGTCGATACCAATTATAAAATCGAGAGGACCGCGGTAGCTGATGACATAACGCCGTCCGTCGCCGCCGGTAAGGATACCGCTTATATCATAATCGCTGCCTGCCATACTCACTTCAAGGTCGCCTTCTGTAATTCTGCCGTATGCCTGACCGTCTTCAGTGACAAAAGCATAGAACTCATTGGCTACAGGCTCGTCAAGAGGTCCCGACCACGGCTTGTACACACCGGGCTGGAGCACCCATTCGCGCGATACTATACGGAGGCTGAATGTCGTACCCTTACCGGTGTCGAATTCCATGTTTAGGTACTTCAGTCCCTTCTTCAGTTTGTCGCTTTCCGTTATTTTAACCGTTTCGAAATTGTATCGGTTCGGGTTCTCATTGTAGATGCCGCTGAGGTCGTCGATGACATCGTCGCTGCACGACCACATCATTGCGGCGAGGGGCAGGAGTAAGAGTCTATATATCTTTTTCATTGTTGTCATTTATTAGATATTGAAAATTACCAGCCGGTATTCTGGTGCATGTTCTTGTTGAGCTCGAGTTCCTTGCGGGGGATGGGGAGCAGATTGTGTTTTGCCTTGAAGCCGTAGTTGGAATTGGAGAAAGCTTTTTCATCAATGCCGTTGGATGAGTATGCGGGAATGAGCTTGCCTTTCTCTCCGAGACACTTCTCGGCATCGCCCCAGCGGACGAGATCCATGTAGCGGACGCATTCGAAGCAAAGCTCAAGACGCTTCTCAGCCTTGACATCGTCGAGGGTGACGGTTGCCAGCGGCGGAAGCTGCGCGCGGGTACGGATGGCGTTGACGTATTCGGCGGCGTGGGAGCCTCCAGAGAGGATATTTGCCTCTGCGGCGAGAAGAAGGACTTCGGCGTAGCGCATCACGCGAAGGTTGGTGTACTGAAGAGCCTGGAAATAGCTTGCGTCCATGACGCAGTCGGCTTTCAGCGCGCGGTTTTTCCAGCTGAATATGCCTTCATGACCGACAAGACGCTCTCCGGAATTGATTGTAAGACCGTAGGCGGAGTTGAGTTCGTCATAGGTGCGGAGAGTGGATTTCAGACGGTAGCCGTTGTTGCCTTCGCGGGCTACAAAAGTATCGTAC